>NZ_JBEZFI010000009.1:0-181631 GCF_040649295.1 Micromonospora sp. NPDC048999
CGTCACGACCAGATCCGTGCCCAACCCGCCAACCACGAGGAACGCGACCACCATCAGCCGCACGATCAGCCACGCCCGACCACGACCCGCGGCACACAGCCCACGCATCATCCGACCTGATCCGTACGCAGCTTGCCGGCCAGGATGAGCCGGCCGCGCCGGACCTGGACGACGGCGTAGGTTTCGTAGACCGCGACCACGCGCGGGACGGCTCGTCGCACCGTCTACCTCCATGCTCTTGTGCCCGGCCTTTGGCGGTGACGGACCGTAGCACGTCGCCGTTGCTGATCCCACCGTCAGCCGGATACCCGCTGAGCAGGGCTGACGGAGAGGTAGCGGCTGTCAGCTTCCGATGCACGGCCGTTCCGTGCGGCCCGGACGGAACGCGTCGGGCATCTCCCCTTCGGTGTCAAGCTGGCGCGACATCCATACGCTGACGCCGGAGGTGGCCCCATGCGGCAGGCACGTCGGCAACGGCTGGCACAGCGCCGGGAAGCGCGGGCGCTGCACTGGTCCCGCGCGGGCCGGCACGCATGGGCGATCCACCTGGCGAACGAGGCGGTCGCGCTGCGGCGGCCGATCGCCGAGCAGCACCCGGCGGCGATGGCACGAGCGCTCGCCGTTCGGGCCGTGTGTCTGCACGTCAGGGGACGTACGGCCGAGGCGGCACGCGATGTCGACGAGTGTCTGGCCTACCTTCTAGGCCAGGTGGATGACGTAGCGGGCACGGCCGACGTCGCGTCGCTGCTCGGGCAGGCGGGCCACACCGACGAGGCAATGGCGCTGGTCGAGCGGCTGCTCGCCGACGCCGAGACGCTTCCGCGACCGCGTCCGCCGGCGCCGCTGCTGGTGTACGGCGAGCTTCTGCTCCGGCGCGGGCGTGCCGAGGATGCCCGCGCCGCGCTGCGCGAGGCGTACGCGGCGGCTGAGGGGTCCGGCCTGCGGCTACGGGCGAGCGGCCTGCTCTTCGAGGCGCTCGCCGCCGCCGGACGCCTCGATGAACTCGAGGAGCACGCGTTTCGCGATCTGTGGCTGTTCGCGGTCAACGCCTGGGGGAACGTCCCTGGGCGCCTGCGATACATCCACCTGCTCGAACTGCTGGCACGCCAGGACCTCGTCTCCGACCGCCTTCCGCCCATGGCGATGGCGATCGCGAAGCAGTACCGGAAGCTGCTTCGCCAGCAACGCCGACGGTGGATCCTGGTGGCGGCCCGCGCGGTGTTGACCGGCCGCTTGCGCGGGCTGCCGGAGCGGCCGCGAGCGGCTGGGCCGTTGGACGCCGGCCGGGCAGCCGTTCTCGCCCACCTGGCGCGGGCCGAGGCCGACATCGAGCGGTGCCGCGAGTCCGGCGATGCCCGCGCGTTGTCGGAGGCCTGGGGCGCGCTGGCCCGGGCCCGCTGGCAGGCCGGCGGGCAGCGCAGCGCCGCCCTGGAGGCACAGCGCACCGCGCTCGCGGCCACCCGCCGGTGGGCCGAGGAAGACCCCGACAAGGCCCGGCCGGCGCTGGTCAGGCACTTGCGGCGGTTCGCGGAGTTCGCCGGCACCGTCGGGCTGCACTCCGATGCACAGCTGGCCCGGGCGGAGGCCGAGCAGCTGGACGGTGTCGGCGGGTAAGCGGCGACGTCGGGTTCAGTGGCCGGGTTGGACGAGACCGCACTCGTAGGCGAAGACGGCGGCCTGGACCCGGTCGCGCAGGCCGAGCTTGGCGAGGATGCGGGTCACGTGGGTCTTGACCGTCGGCTCGCTCAGGAATAGCTCCGCGCCGATCTCCGCGTTGGAGCGGCCGCGGGCGATGAGACCCAGCACCTCGAGCTCGCGCGGGGTCAGCGTCTCCAGCCCGGCGGGTCGGCCCGAACCGGGTCGCGGACGACGTACGTACTCCTCGATCATCCGTCGGGTGATCTCCGGGGCCAGCAGCGCGTCGCCTGCGGCGACCGTGCGGACGGCTCCGGCGAGTTCGCGCGGCGGTGCGCTCTTGAGTAGGAAGCCGCTCGCCCCGGCGCGCAATGCCTGATAGACGTACTCGTCCTCGTCGAAGGTGGTGAGGATGAGCACCCGCGCCGGGCAGCGCCGGCCCCGCAGCAGGCGGCGGGTCGCCTCGATTCCGTCCATGCGCGGCATCCGGATGTCCATGAGGATGACATCGGGCAGCAGGGTCAACGCGCTGTCGACCGCCTCAGCGCCGTCGGCCGCCTCACCGACGACCTCGATGTCGTCCTGGCCGTCGAGAATGGATCGGAAGCCGCCGCGGACCAGGGCCTGGTCGTCCACGAGCAGGACCCGGATCATCGGGGGGCCGCCTGCAGGGGCAGCCTCGCGGCCACCGCGAAGCCGCCGTCGCTGGCGTGTCCGGCCTCCAGGGTGCCCCCGTAGAGCCCCACCCGCTCACGCATTCCGAGCAGCCCGTGGCCGACCCCGTTCGGGTCCGGTCCCGTGACCGCACCCGTGCGTCCGGTGTCCCGCACGTTCACTCGCACGGACTGCTCGTCGTAGTGCACCATCACGTGCGCCGTGGTGGGCGCGGCGTGCTTGAGCGCATTGGTGAGTGCCTCCTGCACGATCCGGTAGACGGCCAGGTCCACGCCGGGCGGCAGCGGGTGCGCCGGGCCCTCCACGGTGAGCTTGACCGGCAGGCCGATGCCGGCCATGTGGTCAACCAACTCGGCCAGGTCCGCGGTGCCCGGCTGCGGCTTGAGTGCGAGCCGCGTCCCTTCCCCACGTAGCAGGCCGAGCATCCGGCCCAGCTCGCCGACCGCCTGCCGTCCGGTCTCCTGCACCGAGCGCAGCGGCGCGTGCGCCTTGGCGGGATCGCGGTCGAGCAGGTCTTCGGCGGCGCCCGCCTGGACGACCATGACGCTGACGCAGTGGGCGACGATGTCGTGCAGTTCGCGGGCGATGCGGGAGCGCTCCTCGGCGAGCGCGACCTGGATCGCCTCCTCCCGCTCGGCCTCCAGCCGCTGGGCCCGGGCCCGGTCGTCGGAGTGGCTGCGGGCCCGGGCGCGCAGCACCCGACCGGCGACGAGGACGATGACGAACGGCACCGCGGCGAACGGGATGTTGCTGACGGTGCCAGCGTCCGGGTTGCGCAGCATCACGACGACGACCGTGGTGGCGGTGGCCGCGACGCCGAGCCAGGCGGGAGTGCGCTCACTGTGCCGGGCCACCGAGTACGTGGCGATCAGCAGCGGCAGGAAGCCGCCCCACAGTGTGAACGTCAGCGGGGTGGCCAGCATCGGTGCGGTGATCGCGACCGCGACGACCACGGCCGTGGCGAGCGGCGCCAGCCTCCGCAGCGCCAGCACCAGCGCCGCCACGAGGGTGGACACCACCACGGGCGGCATGGGGCCGTATCGGGTCGAGTTGTCGAGGTCGAAGAGGATGTCGAGCTGGGCGAAGACCGTGATCGCGAGCGCGAGCAGCGCGTCGGGCAGCAACGCCGCCGGCCTGCGCCGCAGCCAGGCCCGCGCCTCCGACTCCGCTCGCGCCGGCGACTCAACGGGAGCCGTCCACAGCATCACACCCGCACGCTACCGGCGGGCGGGCCCGGGTGGCGTCATCCGCGGGTCGTATTCGTCCCGCACGGATCGCGACCCGGGAACCACCCGGTACCGACCGCGGCACGACGACGCACCGGCTCCGCCGCGCCGACGCTGATGTCAGACCGCCGAGGGGCGGTGCGACCCAGGAGGAGACCATGACTGTGAACCTCAAGCGCCTGGCCGGATGGGCGCTCATCGTCGGCACGATCGTCGCGGCGTTCGGCTACCTCGCCGCCAACCTCCTCGCGCCGGGCAGCGGCGACGAGGTCTTCCGCTACCACCTCTGGCCGTTGTTCGAGGGGATCGCGATCGGCGGGAACGTCATCATCGCGCTCGGGCTGCCGGTGATCCTGACCTTCGCGCGACGGGCGCCGAAACTGCACATCGTCGGCTACCTCGGCATCTTCGCCGCGCTGGCGATGTTGGACATCGGCGAGGGTGTCATCGAGGGGTTCGTCAAGCCGTACCTGGTCGACCACGGCGGCATCCCCACCGACGAGCCCGCCGGCTTCGCCGTCTTCGGGGGCGTCGCGCTGCTCAGCCTGATTGTCGGCGGAATCTGCCTCGGCATCGCCGTGCTGCGTGCCCGGACGCTGCCGTGGTGGATCGGCGTCGCGCTGATCGTCTCGTGCCTGCTCGGCGCCCTCGGGCTGCCCGGGGCCTGGTTCATCCTCCCCGACGACGTCTTCTTCGCCGCGCTGTTCGCGATCGGCATCTACGCCGTACGGGACCGCAGCGAGGTAGCCACGGGGAGCGTCGCCGAGCCGGCCGCCGTCTGACGCCCTGGGGGCCAGCCGCATGGTGACCTGCCCGGCGTGGCGGACCAGCCGGGCGGGCACCGACGGCGGCGGGACCACCCACCGAAGGGCGCGGGCTGTGTAGAACAGCTCTCCGTGGGTATGCGCGCGCAGCTATCGACGGCGTTCGCCCGGCGGGGCGTACGAGAGGGGCGTGCGATGACTCATATGGCACAGCCGGAAGCCGATGGTGAGTTCGACTTCTGGCGCAACCACGCACATATCTCTCTGCAGCCCGTCGCGGCGCCGTCGATCCTGGGGCTCTTCGGCTTCGCGGCGGCCACCTTCATCGTCGCCACCAACCTCGCGGGTTGGTACGGCAACACGACCTCGACGCCAACGTTCCTGTTTCCCTTCGCCGCTTTCGCCGGCGGACTGGCGCAGTTGCTGGCCGGGATGTGGGCGTACCGGGCACGGGATGGGTTGGCTACGGCGATGCACGGCATCTGGGGTTCGTTCTGGCTCGCGTACGGACTGCTCTACCTGCTGGTGGCCGTCGGGGTGCTGGCACCGCCGACCCCGTTCGTGGCGCTCGGCTACTGGTTCGTGGCCCTCGCCGCCATCACCTGGTCCGGGGCGGTTGCCGCGCTGGCGGAGAATCTCGGGCTCGCCGCCGTGCTGGCGACGCTCGCCGCCGGCGCCACCTGCCTGGCGGTTGGTCAGCTCGCCAACAGCTCGGGCTGGCGTACCACGGGCGCTTGGATCTTCATCGTTTCGGCTGCTCTGGGCTGGTATGTCGCCACAGCGATGATGCTGGAGGGCACCTTCCGCCGGATCGTCCTGCCACTTGGCAAGAGGCGTGGCCCGAATGTGCCGGGTCAGTCTCCGCGGCAGGTCATCCAGTTCGTGGCCGGTGAGCCGGGCGTCAAGGTCGGTCAGTGACCGCTCCGGGCCGGCGCGCATAGGAGTAGCCGCAGCAGACGTGGCGGAATGGCGGCGGGCAGGAGGTCGGCGGGATGGTTCCGCTGCGATCGGCGTCCGGGCGCACCCTGGCGCTCCTGCTCCTGACCGTGCTTCCGCCAACGCTGGAGGCGGTGCTGTCGACCCACTACGGGCTACGTTCCGTGGTGGGGCTTGCTCCGCAGGCGAGCGCCCTACCGCCCTTCGCGACCTTTCACGACCTGCGATGGATTTCCGTCTACCACAACTCGTGGCCACAGTTTGCCGGGGAACTTGCCGTCTCGGTCGTGGTACGTGGCCTGTGGGTCACCGCGATCGTGCTGGTCGCCTGGCCGTCACACCTGCGGCCCCGACCGCCGTGGGGCCGGGCGCTCCTCACCGGGGTCACCGGCACCGCTGCGCTGACGGTCGCCATGCTGCCCTGGGCGGCGGTCTCGGTGGCACTCAGCGCGACGTCCCTGTCCTGGTTCTTCGTCGGCGGCGTGGGTACCGTATTCGTGCTTGCCCTCGTCATGCAGCGGGCCGGTCTGGTGTCCACCTGGTGGCGGGGGGCGCCGCCGTTGGCCGGCGCGCTCTGGGCTGCGCTGGCGTTCCTGATCCTGACCATCGCATCGGTGCTCGTCTCCACCGCGCCCGACCCGTCGCCGATTGTGCTGGCTGCCCTCTTCGGCGCGGTGAACGGCTGGCTCTGGCGCCGTCTGCTGCCGGCGGTGCTCGTGGCGCGCGTTCGGCTTGTCCGGGTTCCGGTCGCTCCGCTGGTTGCCGTCGGGCTCGTGGTCGGCATCGCCCCGGCCGGGTTCCTGGGCCGGGCCGCTCTCCAGGATGCCGGGCAACCGCCGGTCCCGCTACCTGCTCGGCGGAACGGAGACCCACCCCAGGCGATCATCTACGTCGACGGGTTTGATTCAGTCGGCGACGGCGGCTCGATCGACGGCGGCGGGCAGGCTGCCGACAGCATCCCGTTCGAGCTGTTCTCCTACGCCGGTCTCGACGCACAAGGGCGACCGCTGCCGTATCAGGCCGAGCAGACCCAGCAGTCGCTGGAGCGCAGCGCGGAACTGCTCGACGCCCAGGTCACAAAGCTGCACAGCCGCACCGGCAAGCCCGTGGCGCTGCTCGGAGACAGCGAGGGCACCCTCGTCGTCCGGACCTACCTGCAGACCCGCCCGCACCCGGATGTGGTCGCGGCCGTTCTGCTCAGCCCACTGCCCAACCCCGCCGCGGCGAGCTACCCGCCACCCGTCGCCCGGCACGGTTGGGGGTTGGCCACCGGCGCCCAGCTGCAGGCGATCATGGCGGCCGTCAGATGGTCCAGCGGCCTCCGGATCGACACCGACGCGCCGTTCCTCCGTTCGCTCCTGGACGACCCGGGGCGCTACCGGGATCAGATGTTCTGCCCCGTCCCCGGAACACGCCTTGTGGCGTTCGTGCCCCTCGACGCCGCCCTCGCCGACCGCCCCGGCAACCCGATCGAGGTGCCCTTCGTCCTGGTGGACACCTTGCACGGGGGCGCGTACGACAGTAGTGAGGTCCGGCGGCAGATCGTCGCGTTCCTTGATGGTGAGGCGCCAGCCACGGCCGGAACAGCCGTGTACCGGGTGCTGCGGGCCGCGGCGGTCGCCTGGCAGGCACCACCGCTACGACTTCGCCTTGTCGACCCAGGTTCGGCCGGTTACGGCCCACCTCACTGCCACGCCTGAACGACTTCCTCACCCTCGCCGGACGGTGGCTCAAAGCTCTCAAGATAGCGGGCCAGTAGTCCCTCGTTGATCGGGAACGCGGCGCTGGCGTCGAAGCGCGCAGCTCGCCCGCGCAGCCGCACCCGCAGCAATGCCGGGTCGACCTGAAGGTAGATCAGGCGCCAACGCCCGCCGGCTTGCTCGATCAGCTCTTTGTATTCCCGCCGCCAGCAGTCTGCACGGCCACCGAATCGGCTGTCATCCGCGTCGCCGTGAAGGCCCACCCGACAACATTAATAGCTGCATTTAAATGCCTCCATGTATCGTGGAAGCGGCGATCACGTCGCACCGGAGCTGCGAAGTGGACCGCCAGAGTCCTCGGTGGACAACCCCTCATCCTAGGGAGGCATGTGTGCGATCTGAGCCCGGAAGCAGAAGATTCCCGTGGCGGCGACTGTTGGTCGCGGCGCTAGCCGCCGTATTGGCGGTTCCGCTAGGTGCGTCCACGGCCTCGGCCGCCGGCACCGCCGGTCAGGCGCCGGCATCGCTGAGCGCGGGGGATAGCGCGCCCGCGGGCATGACGACCGCAGCGGCCTCCGCCGCCGCCACGGTCTGCGCCAAGGTGGCCGCCAAGGCCGGCTTCTCGTACACCGAGAACGTCAGCACCTCGGCGGGCAACGTCCGGAAGATCGTGATCGCCGTGGCGGTCGCCATGGCCGAGTCAAGCTGCAACCCGTCGGCGAAGGGCCAGAACCCCGGCTCGATCGACCGAGGCCTGTGGCAGATCAACAACTACTACCACTCCGAGGTCAGTGACGCCTGCGCCTACCAGGTCCAGTGCAACGCCAACGCGGCGTGGAACATCTCCAACCACGGCAGTAACTGGAGCCCGTGGTCCACGTACAACAACGGGGCGTGGAAGAACTACCTGGACACGGCCCGCGACGCCATCACCGGGTTCTCGTTCCAGCTGAAGAACCGGGGCGCCGGCACCTGCCTGGACGCCATCTCCTCGGACGTACGCAACGGCGGGCGGATCGCCCAGTGGCCCTGCAACAGCAACGACAGCTACCAGCAGTGGCGCGTCGTGGTCGGGGCGAACAACTACAACCCAGTGCTCCAGAACGTCGGCGCCGGCACATGCCTGGACGCCAACGCGTCCGACGTACGCAACGGCGGCGTGATCTTCCAGTGGGCCTGCAACAGCACTGGCGACGCCTTCCAACGGTGGTGGTTCTCCGGCAGCGGGCAGCTCAACACCAACGGCGACGCCAACGCCGGGCTGCACAACGCCGGTAGCGGGACGTGCCTGGACGCCCAGGCATCGGACGTCGGCCAGAACGGGAACATCATCCAGTGGGCCTGCTCCGGCAGCGACCTTTTCCAGCTCTGGAACTGACCGCGTGACAGGGCCCCGCGGGGCGCTGGCCTCAGTCCCGCGCTGCCGGGTCAAGCCATCCAGTGCCCCGCGGTGGTCCAGCCGAGCAGCCGTCGGCCCGTGCCGGCCCTGCCGTCAGGGTCGAACTTTCCGCCGCAAATAACGTGCGCAAGGCCGGTCACCGCCGGCGTCAGCCGGGTCCGCACGTGGTCAGGCTGAGCGATTTGATTACCGATCCACAGTGGTCATAGAATTTCCGTTGTCGGGCGTTTTGTTTGGGAGCGTCGGCGGAAGGCCGGGCTTGTCTGTTATTCGAGTCCGGGTGGTGCCAGGACGGTGGCGGGTGAGCCGGAAGTTGGCGTTGGCTGAGGGCGAGGCGGTGCGGACCGCGTGTGCTCGTGTGCTGCTGCGAACGGGGCTGGATGAGGCGTCCGGGGAGGTCGTGTCCCGGGCGGTGCTTGCCGAGCGGGTCGGTTGGTGTGCTGATCTGGTGGCGGGCATGGTCGGCAGTCTGCTGGCCGGGCACTGGAACGCGGCTGATGTCGGTGTGCTGGCCTCCGGTCGGGATGCGAGTGGTCGGAGGTTGCCGTCGAATGCGTGGATGGCGTTGCGGCGACTGGGCTGGGCGACCACCGTACCGGAGGGTGTGAGGGTCAATGACCGGATCGTGCGGATGGCGCAGGAGCAGGCGGGGCGTGTTCTGCGGTCGGTGAAGTGGCGCGTCGACCTGACCGCCGGGATACTGACGACCTGGCCGGCCGACCCGCGCAAGCGCACCGGCGTCGAGTGGGAGCAGCTCCGCGCGGCGATCCCGGGCGGGCAGGGTCTGGCGTCCAGTGTGATCAAGGGTCGTACCCGGCAGGCCGCCGCGTTCCTCGCCGCTAACGGTCGTTTGCCGGTGGATGTGTTCGAGTTGGAAGGCGTGCCGAGGGTTGCGCGGATGCTGCTGTTGGCCGCGTGTGACCGGCAGCAGGCCACGATCGAACGCAGTGAGACGGACCCGGGCAGGGTGCTGCTGCGCCTGCAGTTGCCGACCCGGGCTGATCCGCGTTCGTATCGGGACTGGACGTGGGTGGCCTGCCCGATCAACCTGCCACCCACCGTCCCCGCCTCAGCGGTCCTGCACCTACCCACCCTGCGCGTCACCGGCGGGACGGTGCGCGCCGATCTCGCCTACACGCATCCGGTGCCGAAGGCCAAGCACGTGGGGCATGAGGTGGCGCTGAGCGTGGACTGGGGTCTGAACACCCTCCTCAGCGCCGGAACCCTCCGCCTCGGGCCCGACGGTCGGATCACCGCGCTCGGGGCCGGTGGCCAATTCCGGGCCACTGGTGTCCTGGCCAAGCAGCATCGGCTGCGACGTCAGAGTGAGCGGCTGCATACCAAGGCCGATCACTACCAGCGGCTGATCGGCGGTGACCAGCAGCACGACCTCGCCGGAAAACATACGGTCCTGCGCGACGAGATCCAACACGTGTCCGCCCGCCGCACGAACCTGAACGACGCACTCGCCTGGTCCGCCGCCCGCTGGACCGTCGACCAGGCCATCGCCGCCACCGCGACCGTGATCTACCTGGAAGACCTCCGGTCGATGGAAGCCACGGGCATGGGCGCCACCATGAACACACGCCTGTCCCAACAGGTCCGCGGGAAGATCGCCGACCGCATCCGACACCTCGCCGCCGAGCAGGGCATCGCGGTGGTCACCGTCCCCGCCCGCAACACCTCCAAACACTGCCCGCAGTGCCTCACCCCGCTACGGCACCGTAAGGCCCCGGACCAGCCGACCGTCGCGGGCTGGAAGTGGGCCATCTGCCCCCACCCGTCCTGCGGCTGGCAGGGCGACCGCGACCACGGCGCCTGGCAGCGCATCGCCGCCCGCGGCCTCACCCACCAAGCCAAGACCGCCATCGACAAGACCAGCGGGCACATGGTGATCCGGTCGGTCGTGGACACGCTCGAAGCCGCAGCCGTCGTTACCCCCACCGCGAAAGCCAGCGGGATGGACCGGTCGAAGACCGGCCCCACCGCGCGCAAGCCAGCACGCCCCGCGCCCAGGCGACGCAGGGCACCCTCCCCCACCCGGCCCCACAGCCGGGCGGGCAAGCGTCCGGAGGGACACGCACCAACGGACCGGAAACTGCCCCGCGCAGCACACCGGCACCAGAACGTGACCACGACCAGCACACCCACCACCGGCCACCAGGCCCGAGGAGCAGCGCTGGGCGCAGGATTCCATCTCCACGCCCACGCCACCCCACCCAGGTGGGAAACGATCCCGGAACCTACTCCGAACTCACGATCGCTTAGCTGATTTGAGACGCTGGACGGCCAGCCGCTGCTCGGCGTCTGCCAGAAAGGCGGTCTGCTCCTCTCCGGCGGACAGCGACAGGAAGAACAGCATCTGCCGCCACGCGTACGCCGTGTTCTTGACCGTGGCCAGCGGTCGCGGATTGTGGTGGATACATGCCGTCAGCCGCAGCACAATCCCGTGTCGCTCAACCAGGACCAGAACAGCGCCTGACGCTCGGCCGGCAGACCCAGTCGCCGCGCCCGGTCGGTCTCGTCCGGGCGCAGCGCACCGCCCGCCGCCGGCTGGCCGGTCGCGAACCCGCCGTGGGCCACCTCCGGCGTCACCCACGTCGGCAGGCCCTTCACCGGCGTACGCGAACCGATGTTCAGCCGTCCCTCGGCCATCCCGTCCACGACCTGCTGCCAGCGGCGTACCTGCAGCTCAGCCCGCTCTCGGGTGGCCGCGTCCTCGTGCGTCCGAACGGTCGTCAGCGCACGCGCCAGCTGACCCAGCGGATAGCCCCGGCCGATGCGGATGTCGTTGTCGCTCACGCCGGCGTGGCGGGTCCCGCCCCCGCGCCCTCCGGGATTACAGCCCGGTGCTCTGCTGACTGAGCTACACGCCGCTGCCGCGAGACTGTACGCGGATCACCGCCGACCGGGCAGCCGAGATTCGAAGCAGTTGGATTGCCGCAACCCGGCCCTCGCCAGTGCTGGCGGTCGTGAAGCCGGAGAACGGTTTCCGTCAGGAAACGGGAATCCCGAGGGTGCGGGGACAGGCGGCTCTGCCGCCCGGGACGGGTGGACGCCGATGGTGGGTAACACCTCAGGCCAACCATCGAAGCAGGAGAAGATCGTGGACATTCGTACCGTTTCCCGAGCCGCGGCCGTGGCCACGCTCGCGATCGCCGGCGTGGCCAACGCCATCCCACTGGTCGTCACCGACAACGACGAGGCGCCGGCCGTGGACCAGTTCCGCGACTATGCCGCGCATTCCGGGGTGGCCGCCACGTCGAACCTCATGCTCCTCGCGTTGATCTGCCTCGTACCCGCGATGATCTACGCTGCGCGGCTGGCCCGGCGGGGCGCGCCGAAACTCGCCTTCATCGGCGGTGGGCTGTCGGCGCTGGCCTGGCTCTGCGGGCTGATGAGCATCGGCAGCTTGCAACTGGCGTTGTATGAGGGGTCGAAACTGCCCGACCAGGCGGGTGCCGCGGCGCTCGTCGACGCGATCACCGGAGATCCGGTCTACAACGCGCTGCTGTCCTCGTTCGTCCTGGCGCACATCGTCGGCATGATCATCCTGGGCGTCGCGTTGTGGCGGTCCGGCAGTGTCGCGTGGTGGGTCGGTGCTCTCTACATCCTGTACGTCGTACTGCACACCGTCGGCCACGCGGTCGGCCCGGTCGTGGACATGGCCGCCGGTGTGGTGCTGGGCCTCGGTCTGCTGGCGGTGGCGTTCCAAATCGCCCGCACCCCGAACGAGCTGTGGGACCTGCCGACCGGCGCGGATGCCCCAGCACGGCAGCCGGTCGCCGTCGCGTGATGAGCACCAGCGACCGCGCCCGTGACCAGACCGACCCTGGCCTGGTCACGGGCGCTTCCCTACGGGCCGGCCGGAGCGCACAATCAGCGGTGATGCCCGCGAAGGTGCGACTCGTCAGCTTGTCCGCGATCACCGTGGCCGTGCTGTTCGCCGTGCTGGGCCTCGCACTCATCGGCACCGGCAACCTGAGCTGGCTGTCCGTCATGCTGTCGGTCGTCGGCGGGATCTACCTCTCGGTCGCGTTCGTCGGCGCGGCGATCCTGCGGACCCGGCCTTGGAGCAGCACCGGCTGGATCTTCCTGATCTCCGGCACGGCGACGCCGGTCGCGTCCGGGCTGGGCGCCGCTTCCGACGTCGCCGTGCACCTCGGGCGCCTCCGGCTGGGCTCCTGGCTGTATCTCGTGAACACGCCCTTCGCGCTGGTCGGCGTGCCGCTGGTCGCCACGTTCGGGATCCTGCTGTTCCCGGACCGGCGACTCGACACGCGGCGGCGGCGCGTACTCGGCTGGGTCTACGCGGTCGAACTCACCTTGCTGTTCGTGTGGGCGCTGCTCTCGACCGACTCCATCGACGTTCCCGGCCTCTACAACCCGATCGGCGTACCGGGCGCGGACATCCTGGTGGTCAGCATCCTCGTGCTCGGACCGTTGAGCCTGCTCGCGTGCGTCTCGCTGTGGCGGTTCGCCCGGCGGGACACCGGCCCGTACGCGATTGCCCTGCGGACCGCCGCCCGAGTGTCGTTCGTGGTGCCGGCCTCCTTCATCGCGTGTGTCGTGGCGGGGTTCACCACCGGCAACACCGCATCGATCGCGATCCTGGAAAACTGCGCGGCGATCGCGCTCGGCACCGCGGCCTGGGTCGGAATCGCCCGGCACGGCCTCTTCGACACCCGTGCGGTGCTCAACCGGGCGCTCGTCTACGGTTTCCTGAGCGTGGTGCTCGTCGCGGTGTACCTCGTGGTGGTCGTCGCACTCGGGTTCTTCGCCGGCGGGCTGGTCCCCCAGGTCGCCGCCGCCGTCGCCGCCGCGCTCGCCGTGCTGCCGCTACGCGACCTGGCGCAACGAAGGATCAACCAGATCGTGTACGGGCTGCGCGACGACCCGGCTGCCGCGTTCGCCAGGCTCGGGGACCGGCTGGACGCGGCCGGAGTGCCCGAGGACATCCTCCCGGCAGCCGCCAGTACCGTCGCCGAAGCCCTTCGGCTCAGGTATGTGGCGATCGAGGCCGGTGGCGCGATCCTGTGCCGGTACGGGCGAGTCGTGCCCGGTGTGACCGAGGAGCTTCCGTTGCCGTTCGCGGGCGAGACCATCGGGCATCTCGTGTTGCAGACCCGTGCCGACGGCGACCTGGCACCGGACGAGCGGCGGCTCCTGTCCGACCTGGCCAAGCAAGTCGCGGTGGCGGCCCGCGCGGTCGTGCTGACCCAGGAGCTGCTGGGCTCACGGCAACGCCTGGTCGCGGCGCGCGAGGAGGAGCGACGGCGGCTACGACGCGACCTGCACGACGGTCTCGGCCCCACGCTCGCCGGCATAGCGCTGGGCATCGACACGGTCCGGCGCGCGACCGGCGACGACGGGCCAACCGCGGAGCTGCTCGCCACCCTGCGGCAGGCCACCGAGGCGGCGGTCGGCGACATCCGGCGGATCGTCTACGACCTGCGGCCCCCGATCCTCGACGAGCTCGGGCTCGCCGGCGCGATCCGCGAACAGGCGATGCGGCTCGGCGCGGCCGACGTCGACGTCCCGGACAACCTGCCGCCGCTACCCGCCGCAGTCGAGGTGGCGGCGTACCGGATCGCGGTCGAGGCGCTGACCAACGCTGCCCGACACGCCCCGGGAAAGCCGGTGTCCGTACAACTCTGTGTCAACGGCCGGCTCGAACTGTCCATCGCCGACGACGGTGCCGGACTGCCCGACGGATACCGCGCCGGGGTCGGGCTGAACTCGATGCGGGAACGGGCCGCCGAACTCGGCGGCCGGTGCGTCGTGAGCCGGCGAGATCCGTGCGGCACGCTCGTACGCGCAGAATTCCCGTTGCTGGAGGCCGTGCCTTGACCGTTCGCGTACTGGTCGCCGACGACCATCCGCTGTTCCGCCAGGGCCTGCGCTCGCTCATCGCCGACTCCCCCGAGACCGAGCTGGTCGGGGCGGCCGCCGACGGCGATGAGGCGGTCGCGATCGCGCTGGCGCAACGGCCCGACGTCGTCGTGATGGATCTCCGCATGCCGGGCCTCAACGGCGTCGACGCGACCCGGAAGATCGTCTCATCGGTGCCGGAGGTCGCTGTGCTCGTGCTGACCATGGTCGAAGAAGATGCGTCGATCTTCGCCGCCATGCGCGCCGGCGCCCGGGGGTACGTGCTGAAGGGCGCCGAACCGGAGACCATCCTGCGCTCGATCCTCGTGGTGGCGGCCGGCGAGGCGATCTTCGGCTCGGCGGTCGCGGCACGGCTGACCCAGTACTTCGCTACCGGAGCGGAGCACACCACGACACCGTTTCCCGAGCTCACCAGCCGCGAACGGGACATCCTCGCCCTCATGTCGACCGGCGCGAACAACGCGACCATCGCGTCACGTCTCGGGCTTACCGAGAAGACTGTGCGCAACAACGTGTCGAACGTCTTTGCGAAGCTGCGCGTCGCGGACCGGGCGGCAGCCGTGGCCCGAGCCCGCGACGCCGGCCTCGGCTCGTCCTCGTAGCCCGATACTCACCGGGTCACCGGCGGCGGGGCGTGACCAGACCCGACTCGTACGCCCACACGACCAGTTGGGCACGGTCGCGGCAGTGCAGCTTCGTCATCGCCCGGTTGACGTGTGTCTTGGCGGTCAACGGACTGATCACCATGCGCTCGGCGATCTCGTCGTTGCTCAGCCCCCGGGCGACGAGCTCGACGATCTCCTGTTCGCGGGCGGTCAGCACGTCGCGCCCAGCCGCCGGGTCGGCCGGCGGCGGTCCGGCGACGAACTCGCCGATGAGCGTACGCGTGACCGCCGGGGCGAGCAGCGCGTCGCCGCGCGCGACGACGGCGACGGCCTGCAACAGGTCGGCGGGGTCGGCGTCCTTGAGGAGGAACCCGCTGGCGCCGGCGCGGAGCGCGGCGAAGACGTACGAGTCGAGCCCGTAGTTGGTGAGGATAAGGACGCGGACCGTGGCGAGGTCGCCATCGGCGGCGATGCGCCGGGTGGCTGCGATGCCGTCGAGCCCCGGCATCTGCACGTCCATCAGCACGATGTCCGGCCGCAGGCGTCGCGCGAGCTCGACGGCCGAAGCGCCGTCGGCGGCCTCGCCGACGACCTCCAGGTCGTCCTCCGCGTCCAGCAGCGCCCGGAATCCGGCCCGCATCAGCGCCTGGTCGTCGACGAGCAGAACCCGGATCACGCCGGCTCCTCCCTGCGGTCGGAGCCGCCACGATCCGTGACGGACTGAGCTGGTTGGACCTCGCGCACGCGCTCGGTCATGCCGGCTCTTCCAGCGGGAACGTGGCCCGTACCGCGAACCCGCCGCCGTCGTGGGCGGCGGCGTGCAGTGTGCCGCCCAGGCCGGTGACCCGTTCCCGCATGCCGCGCAGGCCCACACCCGGGGTCACCGGCCGGGCCGGCGACGCCTGGCCGTCGTCGGTCACCGAGACGGTCAGCTGCGCCGGGGCGTACTCGATGTGGATCTGGGCGGTGGCGGAGCCGGCGTGGCGGGCCACGTTGGTCAGGGCCTCCTGGACGACGCGATACCCGGCCTGGTCGACCTCGGCGGACAGGTCCCGAGGCTGCCCGGTGACGGCCACGTGCACCGGCACGCCCGTCGCCCGGGTCCGCTCGGCGAGTTCGCCCAGCCGGGTCAGCCCGACGCGGTCCCCGTCGGCGGGTGACCGCAGAACCTCCAGCGTCGCCCGCAGTTCCCGCATGGCGGCGCCGCTGGCCTCCTGGATCGCCAGCAGCGCGGCCGACGGTTCCTCGCCGTGCTTGCGGGCCAGGTGCACGGCGATCCCGGCCTGTACCTTGATCACGGAAATGCTGTGGGTCAGCGAGTCGTGCAGGTCCCGCGCGATGCGCAGCCGCTCCTCCCCGGCGCGGCGCAACGCCACCTCCTCGCGGGTGCGTTCGGCCTCGATCGCCCGCTGCTCGACCTGCGCCAGATACGCCCGGCGCTGTCGCGAGACGAGCCCGGCGACGTTGGCCGCCAGAAACCAGCCCAGCAGCAGGGCGGTTCGCTCGGCGATCTGCTGGCCGGGCCGGCCGGCGGGCGCGACCGAGACATCGTGGGCCAGGAAGCCGCCGAGGAAGACGAGGCTGGCCAGGGCGGGGGCGAATCGGTGCCCTCGCCAGGCGGCGACGTAGACCGCGCCGAGGACGGGGAACGCGGCGGACACCCCGGGGTGCACCCGGACGTGGAGAGCCAGCATGGCGGCGGTCACCACCAGCAACGTCACCACCGGGTACCGCCGGCAGACCGCCAGGGCCGCCGCCATGAGCAGGATGTGGACGACGTCGATCGCCTGCACCGGCGCGGCGTCCGCCGCGATCGCGGCGTTGCCGAGCAGCAGGACGCCGAGGACGAGGCCGCTGAGGGCGTACGGCAGATCGCGGCGCATGATCGCACTGTAGAACGGCCTACGCCAGAGAGCATCCCGCGATCGCGGTAGCTGGGGCGTACTGCGGACGCGGTATCGGCGGACGGGCAAGTGTCTGCGGTGGCACGACGTTTTCCCGGCCCGCCGAGGCAAGCATCGAGCCCATGACATACCGCTTCTTCACCCCGGCGAAGGCATCGGCGGCGGCTGGTCTCACCGCGGCGGTCTACCGGCAGCTGCGGGACGAGTTTCTCGGGCCGGTGCCCACTTTCCAGGCGCTCTCGGCCGCGCCGGAGGTGCTGGCCGCGACCTGGACGCTGATGCGCGAGGCCCTGCTCGCCGGGGACGCGTCCCGGGTCGACCGCGAGCTCGTGGCGTCGGCGGTGTCCCGGGCCAACCGCTGCCGGTTCTGCGTCGACGCCCACGTGATGCTGCTGCACGCACTCGGCGAGCACGGGCTGGCCGAGGTCATCGCCCGGGGTGAGACGCCACCGGAGCCGAGGCACGCCGAGCTCGCCGCCTGGGCCGAGGCCAGCCGCAGCCCGGTAGCCGCCGACTGGGACAGCCCGCACCGACCTGAGGTCACCGGCACACTGCTCGCCTTCCACTTCATCAACCGGATCGTCTCGGCGCTGCTGGACCCGGATCTGCTGCCTGGCGGTCTGCAGCGGTCCCCGGTGGTGCGGTCCGTTGGGGGCCGGCTCTATGCCAGGACGGCCCGGGAGCCGAAGGAGCCCGGCCGCAGCCTCTCGCTCGTCGACAGCGGCCCGGTGGCACCACCGGGTTGGGCCGGGGACAGCCCGGTCGGTGTCGCGTACGCGTCGTTGCGGGAGGTCGCCATGCACGGCGGCGAACTTCTGGGCGATGTGGCGCGCCGGACGGTCACGGCCACCGTGCGGTGGGAGGACGGACGGCACCCGGCCGAGCCCGCAGAGTGGGTCGCCGATCTGGTCCGGGACCTGCCCGACACCGACCGGGTCGGGACGCGGATCGCGCTGCTGGCGGCGTTCGCGCCCAGCGCGATCCGTACCGGCGACGTTGCCCGGTGGCGGCTGTCCCATCCGGACGACGCCGACCTCGTGCGGCTGGTCGCGTACGGGGCGATCGCGGCCACCGATCACGTCGCCCAGGCCCTGTCCCCCGCTCATCTCTAGGAGGTCACCGTGCGCAAGGCTTTCGTCGTCGTCACCACTGTGCTGCTCGTCGCGTTCGTCCTGCAGTTCGTCTTCGCTGCCGTAGGCGCGTTCACCAAGCCAGCGGGTGATGGCGCATATGTCCTGCACAGCGTCACCGGGATGGCCGTCATCCCTGTTCTCACCCTGCTCACCACCCTGTTCGCCGTGCTGGCCAAGGCGCCGGGTCGGCTCATCGGGCTGGCGATCCTGCCGCTCGGTCTCGTCGTCCTGCAGGGGCTCATCGCCATGCTCACGAACGCGGCCACCGACGCCGCGGGCGCCAGTACCCCCTTCGGCCTGATCATCGCCGGGCTGCACGCGGTCAACGGAATCATCGCGGTACACGTCGTGGTGAGTGTCCTGCGGGCGGCGCAAAGGCTGGCCAGGCCGACGCCCGCTCTGGTGCCCGTTCGAGAAGGGGCGCCCGCGTGACCGTCGGCTCGCTACTCGTGGCCGACCTCGTGATCGCGGTCCTCGCGGCCGCCGGGTGGCTGGGCGGCGGCGCCTCGGCTACCCGAGGCCGTCGGCTCGCGCTGGGGCTGGCCGTCTTCGCGCTGCTCGCCACAATCGCCCGCGCGATCACGATCACCGCGCTCGCCCGGGCCGGCTGGTGGTTCGCGGCGGAGAAGATCCTCATCGCCGCCCCACTGTCGCTCGCGGCGGTGGTGGTCGCCGGGCCGCGACTGCTGCGGGCCCCGGCCGACATCCGGTCCGTCGCGGTCCCGCTTCTCTTCGCCGGGTACGCCGCGAGCGGCGCCCTGCTCGTGACGGTCCTGCACGGCTATCCGGCGTCGGCGGGGGTGGGACTGCTCGCGGTCGCCGGGGTCGTCGCGGCCACCGCCGTCTCATGGCAGGCCCTCGGTGCGCGCCAGTCGCGGACGATGTCCCGGGCGGCCTTGGTGGTGGCGGTCGCGGCATTGGTGACCGGAACCGGGCTGACCGCCGCCCCGAATGCCGCGCCCGCCGTACCACATGATCATGGACTTGGGGATGCGCGGACCGTGGGCGAACCGACCAGGCGGTTCACCCTGACGGCCGGGACCGCCACGGTGCGCGTGAGCGGCCGCGACATCGCGGCGTGGGCGTTCAACGCCCAGGTTCCCGGGCCGGAGCTGACCGCCACCGTCGGCGACGTACTGGAGGTGACCCTGCGCAACCGGGACATCGCCCGGGGCGTCACGCTGCACTGGCACGGGTACGACGTGCCGAACGGTCAGGACGGGGTGCCCGGCGTGACGCAGGCCGCGGTGCGGCCCGGGCAGGAGTTCGTCTACCGGTTCCGCGCCGATCAGGCCGGCACGTACTGGTATCACACGCATGCGGTGTCCGACGTCGGCGTGCGGATGGGGCTCTACGGTGTCCTGGTGGTGCGCCCGGCACCGGTGACCGGCGTCGAGGTCACGGTGCCGGTGCACACGCTGGCCGGCCTTCCGCTGCCCACGTCGAAGGTGGAGCCCGTCGAGGCCGGGGCGCCCGTGCGGCTGCGGCTGATCAACACCGACAGCACGACCCACCGGTACGCGCTGTCCGGGGCCCCGTTCCGGGTCGCCGCCATCGACGGGTCCGACCTGCGAGGCCCGACGCCGCTGGTGGACACCGCCGTGCTGATCCCGGCCGGAGGCCGCTACGACCTGGTGTTCACCGCGCCCGCCGCGCCGGTGGCGCTGTTCGTCGACGGACGGCCGGTCTACTCGACCGGACCGGTGTCCGCGGCGACCGGCGCGTGGCCGGTGCTGGATCCGCTCACCTATGGCGTCAGTTTGCCGGCGCCGTGGTCCCGGTTCGACAGGGAGTTCACCCTGGTTCTCGACCGCGGCCTCGACTTGCACGGACTGCTTCCGCGGTACGCCCACACCGTCAACGGCGCGGCCGACCCGGACATCCCGCCGCAGGTCGTACGGCGCGGCGACGTCGTCAGGTTCACGATCGTGAACCGATCACTGGTGGTGCACCCGTGGCATCTGCACGGCCATCACGTCCTGGTGTTGTCCCGCAACGGAAGGCCACCGACGGGAAGTCCTTTGTGGCTGGACTCGTTCGACGTTCGCCCCGGCGATGTCTGGGGGGTGGCCTTCCTGGCCGACAACCCCGGAATGTGGGCCAACCACTGCCACAACCTGGCGCACGCCGACGCCGGAATGACGCTGCACCTGATGTACGGGTAGGGCCCCGTTGCGAACACCCTCGGCCATTCGCAACCGGCATCCGAGAGTTTTCCGGCACCTTGACAATCGCAAGTAAGGTTAGGTTAACCTAACCGGCATGAGCGAGGGGTACAGCCGCGCCGAGGGACTTCGGGGTGTGGACCTGCGTCTGGGTTACCACGGCACGACCGTGGTCCACGACGCGGCGATCGCGCTACGTCCCGGCGCGGTGACGGCGCTGGTCGGGCCGAACGGCAGTGGCAAGTCGACGCTGCTGCGCGGGCTGGCCCGGCTGCATCCGTTGGAGCGGGGCGACGTGCTGCTCGCCGACGGCGCCTCGGCCCGCGCCCTGTCCGCCCGGCAGTTCGCCCGCCGGGTCACCCTGCTCGCGCAGAGCCGCCCCACCCCGAGCGGTGTCACCGTGCGGGACGTGGTCGGCTACGGGCGGCACCCCTACCGGGGCCGGTGGCGGGCCGACGACCCCGATGGCCCGGCCGAGATCGGTCGGGCCATGGCGGTCACCGGTGTCGCCGCGATGGCGGACCGGCCGGTCGACGAGCTCTCCGGCGGGGAGTTGCAGCGGGTGTGGCTGGCCACCTGCCTGGCTCAGGACACCGCCGTACTCCTGCTCGACGAGCCGACCACCTTCCTCGACCTGCGCTATCAGGTGGAGATCCTCGACCTGATGCGGGACCTGGCCGACACCGACGCCGTCGCCGTCGGTGTCGTCCTGCACGACCTCAACCAGGCCGCCGCCGTCGCCGATCACGTGGTCCTCCTGCACGGCGGACGCGTGCGGGCCGCCGGCCCGCCCCGGGACGTGCTCACCGAGGACGCCCTCGCCGAGACGTACGGGATCCGGATCGAGGTGACCGCCGACCCGGTCACCGGGCTGCTCTCCACGCGACCCGTCGGGCGGCACACCACCCGGGCCGTCGCCTGACCTCAACCTGTCCACGAACAGAAAAGAAACCATGATGCGTACGCGCGCGACCGTCCTGGTCGCCGCCGCCGCGCTGCTGCTCGGCGCCTGCGGCACCACCGAAACCCCCGCGGCCGACCCGCCCGCCTCCGAATCCGCGTCCAGCGGCCCGGTCACCGTCACCGACAGCCGTGGCCAGACCGTCACCCTGAAGGCGCCGGCCAGCAAGGTCGTCGGGCTGGAGTGGGGCGAGGTCGAGATGCTGGTCAGCCTCGGCGTCATGCCGGTCGGCGTCGCCGCCCCCAAGGGGTACGCCACCTGGGTCAGCGCCGCCAAGCTCGACCGGAGCGTCAAGGACGTCGGCACCCGGGGCGAGCCGAGCGTCGACTCGATCGTCGCGTTGCAGCCCGACCTGGTCGTGATGGAGGCGGAGCGGGGTGCGGCGCTGGTCACCCAGCTCGAGAAGTACGTCCCGGTGCTGGTCACCAGGGGCAGCGACGCCTCGGACAACCTCGGCCGGATGCGGTCCGACCTCAACATGATCGCCACCGCGACCGGCAAGTCCGCCGAGGCGCAGAAGCTCCTCGCCGACCTTGACGCCGCCATCGCCGACGGCAAGCAGAAGATCGCCGACGCCGGCGCGGCCGGTCAGCAGTTCGCCATCGCCGACGGCTGGAAGGAGGGAAGTACGGTCTCGATCCGGATGTTCGGCCAGGGCGCGCTCGTCTCCCAGGTCGGCATCCAGCTCGGCCTGAAGAACGCCTGGACCGGCAAGACCGACGAGATGTGGGGGCTGGGCCAGACCGACGTCGAAGGGCTGACCGTCCTCAAGGGTCCGGACCTGCACTTCTTCTACAACGCCTCGGACAACGACGACGTCTTCGCCGACGGGCTCAGCGGCAACGCGATCTGGAAGTCGCTGCCGTTCGTGCAGCAGCACAAGCTGCACCGGATGCCGGACGGTATCTGGACCTTCGGTGGTCCGCTCTCCGCCACGCAGTACATCGACCAGTTCGTCAAGGTCTACGCGGCTTGAGCCAGCTCAGCGCCCCGGCCCGGTCGGAGCCGGCCACCCAGCCGGCCCCGACCGGGCCGCTCTCCCGCCGCCGGGTCGCCGGCGTGTTCGTCCTCGCCGCCGCGCTGTTCGTGGTGATCACGCTGGTGCACCTCACCCAGGGCACCTCGTCGGTCGGTGCGCTCGACCTGCTGCGCCTGCTCACCGGCGCCGACGACGACACCGCCCGGGTCCTGGTCGCCTCCCGCATCCCCCGCCTGCTCGCCGGGCTTGCCGTCGGCGTCGCGCTGGGTGCCGCCGGTGCCGCCCTCCAGTCGTTGACCCGCAATCCGCTCGCCTCCCCGGACACCCTCGCGGTCAACGCGGGGGCGCACCTGGCGATCGTCGTCGCGGCGGCGTTCGGGCTCGCGCTGCCGGCGTTGCCCGCCGGCGGGCTCGCGTTCTGCGGTGGCCTCGCCGCGGCCGGGCTCGTGATGGCGTTGTCGGCCGGCGGACAGGCCGCGACGACCCGGCTGATCCTCGCCGGGTCGGCCACCGCGATGGCTCTCAGCTCGGTCACCATGCTGCTGATGCTCCTCTTCGAACAGGCCACCATCGGCCTGTTCGCCTGGGGCAACGGTTCGCTCGTGCAGGCCGACCTGACCGCGTTCACCCAGCTCGCCCCGGTCATCGGCCTCGCCGTGCTGCTGCTCGTGGTGCTCGGACACCGGCTGGACATCCTCGCCCTCGGCGACGACACCGCCACCGTGCTCGGGCTGGACGTGCGGCGTACCCGGCTCACGGTCGTCCTGCTCGCGGTGCTGCTCTCCGCCGCCGCGGTCACCCTCGCCGGGCCGATCGGCTTCGTCGGGCTCTGCGCGCCGGTGATCGTACGGCTGCTCGGCCGGGTGGTGCCCGGGGTGCACCGGCACCGGGTCCTACTGCCGCTGTCGAGCATCGTCGGGGTGGTCATCGTGCTCGGCTCCGATGTGCTGCTGCGGGCCGTGCTCGGCGGCCAGGCCGGGGTGGACGTGCCGACCGGCGTGGTCACCACGCTGTTCGGCGCGGCGCTGCTGGTCTGGCTGGCCCGGCGGCACCGGGACGCCGGGCCGACCCGCCGGCCCCCGGGCGGGCACGCCGCCGTCCGGTCCCACGCGTTCCACCGCACCGTGGTCACGGCGTGCGCGGTGGCGGCCGTCAGCGCGGTGGTGCTCGGCATGCTCGCCGGAGACACCTGGGTCCTGGTCGGCGACATCGCCAACTGGGTGCAGGGCCGCACCGGCCCGGCGTACACCTTCGTGCTGGACCAGCGGTGGCCGCGGGTCGCGGCGGCGGCGCTGGCCGGCGCGGCGCTCGCGATGGCCGGCACCACGGTGCAGGCGGTGTGCCGCAACCCGCTCGCCGAACCAGGCATCCTGGGCATCACCGGTGGGGCCGGGATCGGTGCGGTGTCCCTGCTGACCTTCGTCCCGCTGGCCGGCGTGGCCGCCATCTCCGCGGCGGCCGGGGTCGGCGCGATCGTGGCGTTCGCCCTGGTCTACGGGCTGTCCCGCTACCGCGGCCTGAGCTCCGACCGGCTCGTCCTGATCGGCTTCGGGGTGTGGCAGGGCGGCACCGCGATCATCACGTTCATCATCGTCACCTCCGACCCGTGGAACACCGGCAAGGCGCTGACCTGGCTCTCCGGCTCCACCTACGGGCGGACGGCCCCGCAGGTGCTGCCGGTGGCGATCGCCCTGCTGGTCAGCATCCCGGCGGTGATCGCGGCCCGCCGGGACCTCGACCTGCTCGCGTTGGACGACGACACGCCCCGGGTGCTCGGGGTCCGGCTGGACCGTGCCCGGCTGCTCGCCCTGGGCGCGGCGGCGCTGCTCACCTCCACGGCCGTCTCGGCGGTCGGCGTGATCGGCTTCGTCGGCCTGGTCGCCCCGCACGCGGCGCGGGCGCTCGTCGGTGGCCGGCACGCCCGGGTGCTCCCGGTGGCGGTGCTGCTCGGGGCGGTCGTGGTCAGTCTCGCCGACACCCTCGGCCGCACCGTCATCGCGCCCGCCCAGGTGCCCGCCGGGCTGGTCACCGCCATGATCGGCACCCCGTACTTCGTGTGGCTGTTGTGGCGCTCGCGCGGCGCGCCGGCCCGCCCTCGATGAGATTCCGCCACCGGCTGGCCGGTGCCCGTTATAGGAAGGTTCTCATGCCCAGCACCGTCACCGTCACGCCCTGGCGTGTGTTCAACGTCGAGGTCGGCGCGCTACGGCGGCTCAGCCCGTCGTTCCTGCGGGTCACCTTCGCCGGACCGGGCCTGGAGCGGTTCGCCGACAACGGGTACGACCAGCGAATCAAGCTGGCGCTGCCGCTGCCCGGTAGCCGGGTGGCGGAGCTGCCGAACGGCCCCGACTGGTACCAGCGGTGGCGGGAGTTGCCCGACGACCGGCGCAGCCCGGTCCGCACCTACACCGTCCGCAAGGTCCGCCAGCAGCTGCGGGAGGTGGATGTCGATCTCGTCCTGCACGGTGACGGCGGTCCGGCGACCCGGTGGGCGGGGCGGGCCCGGCGGGGTGACCGGCTCGCCCTGGTCGGTCCGGACGCCGGGTACCCGGGCAGGCACGGCGGCGTCGAGTTCCGGCCGCCTCGGGACGGGTTGCTGCTGCTCGCCGGGGACGAGACGGCCGCGCCGGCGATCTGCGCGATCCTGGAACGGCTGCCGGCCGGGGCACGCGGTCACGCGCTGATCGAGGTCCCCGATCCGGGGGACGTGTTGCCGGTGACCGCACCGCCGGGTGTCACCGTGAGTTGGCTGGCCCGGGGCGGCGGCGGGTACGGCAGCCGGCTGCTGCCGGCGGTGACGGCGCTCGCCGCTGAGCTGCTGCCGGCCGCCCGGCCGGCCCTCGCGCCCGTCGGCGCCGCCGGACCGGATCCGCTGATGGACGTGGATGTGGATCGGGAGATTCTCTGGGAGGTGCCGCCCTCGTCCGCTCCCGCGTCGCTGTACGCGTGGCTGGCCGGCGAGGCGGGCGTCATCCGTGGGCTGCGTCGGCACCTGATCGCCGAACGCGGCCTCGGTCGAGACGCGGTGGCCTTCATGGGCTACTGGCGGCTGGGCCGCGCCGACTCCTGACCGCGAGCGTCCAGGAAGAGCAGCTGGGCGTGCTTGTCGGGCAGGTCGATCTGCGGGCCGGGCACGAACCCCGCCCGCATCAGCCGGGCGATGGCGCGGTCGTTGCGGGCGTCGGGCTCGGCCACGATCCGCCGGCGGCTCGGGTCGGCCAGCACGAAGTCCAGGAAGGCGGCGAGGACGGCGCCGGTGAAGCCCGGTTCGGGACCGCCGTCCGGCGGCGCGACCATCAGATGGATGCCGAAGTCGCCGGGCTGCACGTCGTAGCACTCGCCCACCGGGTCGGCCGCCGGCTCGTACGTCTGGAAGAGACCCACCGGGCGGCCGTCCCGGTGGATCAGGTACGCGTGGTGGGTGGTCAGCGAGTCCAGGTACGAGTAGATCTCCCGCACCCGCTCCCGGCTGGCGTCGCGCATCCCCCAGAAGCGGGCCCGGTCCCGGGTGACCCAGTCGTGGATCAGGTCGGTGTCGGTCGCGGGGTCGACCGGCCGGATCAGCACCTGCCCGAGGTTCTCGACGTGGCGCAGCCAGATCGGGTCAGTGGTCATGGTCTCGCTCCTCGGTGAGCCGGTGCCAGTCGGTGACGACCGGGATGAGTTCGCCGCGCAGCCAGTGCGGCAGTTGGTCACGCTGGTGCGGGTCGCCGGGCACCCCGGAGGCCCCGAACGGGACGATCCACCGGCTGTCGTCGCGCCGGCCGAGGTCCCAGACGTAGCGGGCGGCGGAGGCCCGGAAGCAGTGGTGCGTGACGCCGGGCACGCTGGAGGTGGCCAGCACGCAGTCGTGGTCGCCGGCGAGGCCCGGCCACTGCACCGCCGCGTCGGGGAGCGCCTGCCAGGGGGCGAGCCGGTGCAGCTCACCCCAGTGCACCGGGGGCTCCTCGGCCGCCTCCTCGACGGCGGTCCGGGCGGCGTCGGCCAGGTCGGCGGCGGGCAGCAGGCCGCTGCGCAGCAGCGTTTCCAGCGCGAAGCCGACCTTGGGCACCAGCGCGAGCCAGGGGTGGAAAAGCGCCGGGTAGCGGGACGGGTCGGCCAGCGGGGCCAGTATCGGGTGGGCGGCCAGCCTGCGGACCAGGGCGGCGCGGACGGCGGCGAAGGCGGCGGCGTCCACACTGTCGGCGCGCATCTCGCAGTCCCAGGACATCAGCCGGTCGCGCAGCGCCACGGCGGCCGGGCCGAGCCCGGTCAGGTCGGCGAGGAGGGCCAGGAGCGGGTCGGCCGAGGCCAGCCGGGTGTCGGTGTGGACGGTGGTCAGCTCCCCGGCTGTCCAGTCCGCTCGGCTGGTCAGCAGCTCCCGGATCCGGTTCGCCCGGTGGGGTGGCGCGAACTCGACGCCGAGCGGGGTGGCGATCCCCTGCTCGTTCGCCATCACGGCGAGGTCGGGCACGTCGGCTCGGGGCATGGGGTGCCAGCCGCGCCATTCGTGCCCGGGCTCCCAGGCCGGTACGACGAGCAGCCGGTTGGCCTGGTCCCGGACCGGCACGGCACCCGCGACCCGATGCAGCAACCCGCCCGCGGTGTCGGCGGCGAGCACCACGTTGACCGGCTCCACCCAGTGGTCGCAGGCGGCGTCCACGTCGGCGACCCGGGTGGCGGCGAGCAGGGCGGGCAGCGCGGCGAAGCCGAGGTCTCCCCGGACCCGGGGCGGGTACCGCAGGCTGATCGCCAGCTCGACGTCCGGCCCGCCGACGACGATGGGACCGCGTTCGGTCTCGATCACCTCGATGTCGACCGGGTCACCGCCGGCCACCTCGACGGTCTCGACGTGGGCCTCGGCGGGGCACCAGCCGGCAGGGCCGAGCGCCTCGACCGTCCCGTCCCGGCGGCGCAGCCGTTCGGCGTAGAGGTCCTGGTAGTCGGCCATGGCGTTGGTGATCGCCCAGGCCACCGAGCCGGTGTGGCCGAAGTGGGCGATGCCGGGCACGCCCGGCACGGCGAAGCCGACCACGTCGTACGCCGGGCAGGCGAGCCGGATCTGCTGGTAGATGCCCGGGTCCTCGAGGTAGCGGTGTGGGTCTCCGGCGACGATCGACGCACCGCTGGCGGTGCGTTCCCCGCTGAGCAGCCAGCCGTTGCTGCCGGAGGTGTCCGGGCCGTCGGTGGCGAGGCAGGCGACCGCTTCTTCGCCGAGGTGCCGGGCGGCCTCGGTGCGCCACAGCTTTGCGGGGAAGCCGGCGAAGAGGACGTGGTGGGTGAGCCAGACGGCCAGCGGGGTCCAGGGCTGCCACCGGCCGGGGGCCAGCCCGGTGGCGGTGAACTGCGGGGCTCGCCGGGCACCCACGGCGAGGCCGGCGTTGACCCCGTCGACGTACGCGCCCAGCCAGGCCGCGGTGTCCGGGTCGAGATTGTCGTGACAGCGGCGGGCGGTGTCGTCCAGTCGGGCCTGCCGGGCGAACCGGTCCCAGTCGACGGCCTCGGGGCCGAGGAAGGACGCGCTGGTCCCCTGTGACCGGTGCCGCTCCACCTCGATCTGCCAGGCGCGGTCGAGGGCGGTGACGCGGCCCTGGGCAAAGGCCAGCGCGGGCGGATCGGCGGCCCGCAGGTGCGGTATTCCCCACGGATCCCGGAAGACCTGATGCTCCACACCGCTCCTCATGATTTAGGTTTGCCTAACCTATGAAATCCTCGCGCCGCGTGCAATCGCGCCCGTCCCGCGACTCACCGAGAGCGAGCGGCGACTCCTTGACAGAAGATTAGGTTAGGTTAACCTAACTCAGGCTTTCGCCGGTGCCCCCTCGGGGCCGCCGGCCCGGCCGGTCCACCGTCTCCACGCGACCGTTGAGGAAACCGCCGATGAACCTCCAAGGGCACTCCGCCGAGGCCGCGCCGCACCCGACACGCGGGCGGCCGTCGGCCGCCCGCGCGCATCTGTTCCACCACGGCACGGTCGACGCCTACCGGCAGCTGCTGGCCACCGCCGTCGACAAAGTCGCACAGCGGGTGACCGACGTCGACCGCCCCTTCAGCGGGATCACGCCGGACCGGCTCGCCCCGGAGATCGACCGGATCGATCTGGACCGGCCGCTGCCCGACCCGGCTGCCGCCCTCGACGAACTGGACTCGGTCTACCTCCGCGACGCGGTCTGGTTCCACCACCCCCGCTATCTGGCGCACCTCAACTGCCCGGTGGTGATCCCGGCACTGCTCGGCGAGGCCGTGCTCAGCGCGGTGAACTCCTCCCTGGACACCTGGGATCAGAGCGTCGGCGGCACGCTGATCGAGCGCCACCTGATCGACTGGACGGCCGACCGGATCGGTCTCGGCCCCGCCGCCGACGGGGTGTTCACCAGCGGCGGCACCCAGTCCAACCTCCAGGCCATGCTGCTGGCCCGGGAGGAGGCCGTGGCAGCGGCGGACCGACCGCGCG
Source organism: Micromonospora sp. NPDC048999 (assembly GCF_040649295.1). Taxonomy (NCBI): domain Bacteria; kingdom Bacillati; phylum Actinomycetota; class Actinomycetes; order Micromonosporales; family Micromonosporaceae; genus Micromonospora; species Micromonospora sp. NPDC048999. Next base: position 28,408 of record NZ_JBEZFI010000009.1, read on the forward strand.
AACAACTGCTGCCCCGGCTACGCATCCTCACCTCCGAGGCCGGGCACTTCAGCGTGCAGAAGTCGGCGAAGCTGCTCGGCCTGGGCCGGGACGCGGTGGTCACCGTCGAAACCGACTCCGACCGGCGGATGCGGAGCGCCGCGCTGGCCCACGAGATCGCCCGCTGCCGGCAGGACGACCTGGTCGTGATGGCCGTGGTCGCCACCGCCGGCACCACCGACTTCGGCACCATCGACCCGCTGCCGGCCATCGCCGAGCTGTGCCGGGCCGCCGGAGTCTGGCTGCACGTCGACGCCGCGTACGGCTGCGGGCTGCTGGTCTCGCCGACCCGCCGGCACCTGCTCGCCGGCATCGAACGGGCCGACTCGGTGACCGTCGACTACCACAAGTCCTTCTTCCAACCGGTCAGCTCCAGCGCGCTGCTGGTCCGCGACCATGCGGTGCTGCGCCACGCCACCTACCACGCCGACTACCTCAACCCGAGGCGGATGGCCGAGCAGCGCATCCCCAACCAGGTCGACAAGAGCCTGCAGACCACCCGCCGCTTCGACGCGCTCAAGCTTTGGCTGACCCTGCGGATCATGGGCCCGGACGCGATCGGCGCCCTCTTCGACGAGGTGCTCGACCTCGCCGCCGATGCCTGGCGGCTACTCACCGCCGACGCTCGCTTCGAGGTGGTGGCCCGGTCGCAGCTGAGCACCGTCGTGTTCCGATACCGGCCGGCCGAGCACCACCTGGCCGACGACGCCAACCTCTACGCCCGCGAGGCGCTGGCCGCCTCCGGCGGGGCGTTGGTCGCCGGCACCAAGGTCGACGGGGCGCACTACCTGAAATTCACCCTGCTGAACCCGGAGACCACCGTGGACGACATCGCCCACGTCCTCGACCTGATCGCCGCCCACGCGAGCCGGTACGTGCGGGCGCAGAGCGGCGTCGACGTGTCGCCGATCGGCGTCGCCGCCCAGCCCTGCCCCATCGGCTGACCGCCGTCGTCCCCCTACCGCGTTCCTTGGAGAAATTCGCATGTCCACCACCCACGACTTCGTCGCGATCGGCCTGGGCCCGTACAACCTCGGGCTGGCCTGCCTGGCCGAGCCGATCGCCGACCTGGACGGTGTCTTCCTGGAGGCCCGGTCGGAGTTCGACTGGCACCCCGGGATGCTGCTGGAGTCGAGCCGGCTCCAGACGCCGTTCATCGCCGACCTGGTCAGCCTGGCCGATCCGACCTCGCCGTACTCGTTTCTCAACTACCTGAAGGAGTCCGGACGGCTCTACCCGTTCTACATCCGGGAGAGCTTCTACCCGCTGCGCCGGGAGTACAACGACTACTGCCGCTGGGCGGTCGGGAAGCTGTCCAGCCTCCGCTTCGGCCAGGAGGTCACCTCGGTCCGCTACCGCGACGGGGTTTACCTCGTCAGCGCCACGATCAGCGCGACCGGGGAGACCGTGGAACATCGCGGGCGACGCCTGGTGCTGGGCACCGGCACCCCGTCACACCTACCAGCGGCCTGCGCCGGGCTCGGCGGCGACGTGATCCACAACTCGCGGTACCTGGAGCACCGGGACGCGCTGCGGGCCAAGGAGAGCATCACCATCGTCGGCAGTGGTCAGAGCGCCGCCGAGATCTATTACGAGTTGCTCGCCGACCTCGACCGGCACCACTACCAGCTCAACTGGGTGACCCGGTCGCCGCGCTTCTTCCCCCTCGAATACACCAAGCTCACCCTGGAGATGACCTCCCCCGACTACGTGGACTACTTCCACGCCCTGCCCGAACCGACCCGCTACCGGCTGGAGTCCGAGCAGAAGGGCCTGTTCAAGGGGATCAACTCCGACCTGATCAACGACATCTTCGACCTGCTCTACGCCCGCAGCCTGGACGGTCCGGTCCGCACCCGGCTGCTCACCCACACCGAACTGACCGACGCCCGATACGACGACTCGACCGGCTGCTACAGCCTCGCCCTGCGACAGGTCGAGCAGGGGCGGGACTTCACCCTGGACACCGCGGGGCTGATCCTGGCCACCGGCTACCACTACCGGGTGCCGGAGTTCCTGGCCCCGATACGGGACCGGATCCGCTGGGACGCACACGGCCGGTTCGACGTGGCCCGCAACTACACCATCGACCACGCCGGCCGGGAGGTCTTCCTCCAGAACGCCGGCACCCACACGCACAGCATCACCTCGCCCGACCTGGGCATGGGCCCGTACCGCAACTCATGGATCATCCGGGAGCTGACCGGGCGGGAGCACTACCCGATCGAGAAGCGCATCACGTTCCAGGAGTTCGGCGTACCGGCGGGAGCCGCGTCGTGACCGATATCGTCTACCGGCGCACCGATCCGCGGCTCGGCGCGTTCGCCCTGCGTACCCTCGACCCGGACGCGGACGCCGCGCTGCTGCACGGCTGGGTGACCCACCCCAAGGCCGCCTTCTGGATGATGCTCGACGCCGATGTGGCCCAGGTCGCGGACGAGTACCGGCGCATCCACGCCCACCCCCACCAGAACGCCTTCGTCGGCCTGTGGCGGGACCGCCCGGCCTTCCTCGCCGAACGGTACGACCCCGCACACGTCGAGCTGGTCGACCGGTACGACGCGGCGCCGGGCGACGTCGGTATGCACTTCCTCTGCGCGCCCACCGACACCCCGGTGCACGGCTTCACCCTGGCCGTGATCACCACGGTCGTGGCCTGGCTCTTCGACGACCCGACGACCCGGCGGGTGGTGGTCGAACCGGACGTACGCAACAGCGCGGTGCACGCCCTCAACGCGGCCGTCGGCTTCACCGTCGTTGGCCCGATCACCAAACCCGAGAAGGACGCCCTGCTCTGCGTCTGCACCCGCGCCATGTTCGAGGACGCCACCGGCCTGACCACCGGCGCTCCGGCCACCCCCTGAAGGAGTCCCTCTCGTGATCCCCTCCGCCCCCGCCGCCCGGCCGTCCACCCCGGACTGGTCGGTCGCGCACCTGATTCCGCAGCACTGGGACCGGGCCAACCGCCTGCTGGTCCGCAAGGCGCTCGCCGAATTCGCCCACGAACGGCTACTCACCCCCGAGCCGGTCGGCGCCGGCCGGTACGTGGTGCACAGCGACGACGGCGCCGTCGAGTACCGGTTCAACGCCCAGGTGCTCACCCTGGAGCACTGGCACATCGACCCGGACAGCATCACCCGGCGCCGGGACGGGCGTCAGCTGCCGCTGGACGCCGTGGACTTCTGCACCGAACTGCGCGGCACGCTTGGCCTCTCCGACCAGGTGCTGCCGGTCTACCTCGAAGAGATCACCTCGACCCTGGCCGGAACCGCGTACAAGCTCGGCCGGCCGCCGATGTCCGCCGCCGTGCTGGCCCGGGCCGACTTCCAGGCCGTCGAGACCGGCATGACCGAGGGGCACCCCTGCTTCGTCGCCAACAACGGGCGGCTCGGCTTCGGCATCCGCGACTACCACCGTTACGCCCCGGAGGCCGGCCGGCCGGTCCGCCTGCTCTGGCTCGCCGCACACCGCGACCACGCCACCTTCACCTGCAGCACGGACCTGGACTACGACACCCACGTACGGCAGGAACTCGGCGACGAGACCCTGGCCCGGTTCGCCGCCACCCTCACCGAGCTTGGCCTCGACCCAGCCGACTACCTGCTCATCCCGGTGCACCCCTGGCAGTGGTGGAACCGGATCTCGGTCACCTTCGCCGGTGAGCTGGCCACCCGCCGGCTGGTCTGCCTTGGCGAGGGGCCGGACGAGCATCTCGCCCAGCAGTCGATCCGCACCTTCTTCAACGTCACCGCGCCGCACCGGCACTACGTCAAGACCGCCCTGTCCGTGCTGAACATGGGCTTCCTGCGCGGGTTGTCCGCCGCGTACATGGCGGCCACCCCGGCGATCAACGACTGGCTCGCCGACCTGTTCGACCACGACGAGCTGATCAGGTCGACCGGCCTGACGATCCTGCGGGAACGGGCCGCGATCGGCTATCGCCACCGACAGTTGGAGGCGGCCACCGACCGGTACTCCCCGTACCGGAAGATGCTGGCCGCCCTCTGGCGGGAGAGCCCGCTGCCGTCCCTGGAGCCGGGCCAGCGGCTGGCCACCATGGCGTCGCTGCTGCACACCGACTGGGACGGCCACTCGCTGGCCGCCGCGCTGATCGCGGAGTCCGGGCTGTCCGCCGAGGGGTGGCTGCGCCGCTACCTGGACGCGTACCTGGTCCCGCTGCTGCACGCCTTCTACGCGTACGACCTGGCGTTCATGCCGCACGGCGAGAACGTCATCCTGGTACTGGACGGCGGACAGGTGCAGCGGGTGATCTTCAAGGACATCGCCGAGGAGATCGTGGTGATGGACCCGGCGGTGGCCCTGCCCGAGCAGGTACGCCGGATCCAGGCGGACGTCCCGGAGGAGATGCGCCTGCTGTCGATCTTCACGGACGTGTTCGACTGCTTCTTCCGGCACCTGGGTGCGCTGCTCGTCACCGAGGGGGTGCTGACCGAGGAGACCTTCTGGCGGACCGTGGCCGCCTGCGCCGCCGACTACCGCGACCGGGTGCCCCACCTGGCCGACCGATTCCGGCGGTACGACCTGTTCGCCGACGAGTTCGCCCTGTCCTGTCTCAACCGGCTCCAACTCCGCGACAACCAGCAGATGGTCGACCTGGCCGATCCCTCTGCCGCCCTGCAACTGGTCGGCACCCTCCCCAACCCCATCGCCGCCTGGGCCTCGTAGATCCGGGGCCGGCACCGGCCGACACGATGGCCGTTGCTACGAGGTTGTCCTGCGGATCCGTAGCGCGGCGGCGGCCAACCCGGTCGCCCCAACGGCGAGCAGGATCCCGATCGAGAGTCCGGCCGCCTCGGTGCGCCCGGTCAGCGCGTCGGTGTATCCCCGCATGGCCCAGAAACCGGGGGACAGCGGGGCGAGTGGACCGGCCCAGGACGGCAGCAGAGCAACCGGGATCAGTGCCCCGCCGAGGCCGGCCAGGGCCAGCGTGGCGATGTCCTTGACGGCGCTGAGCTGAGCATGGCTGCGTACTGCGGTAGCCAGCGCGGTGCCGCAGCCGACGACGCACAACGCCCACGCGCCGCCGACCGCAGCGGTGCGTGGGCCAGCGGCGGCCAGGTCCAGCCGGTAGGCCACTGCGGCGTAGCCCAGCACCACGGCCTGCTGCGCCAGCAGGGCCGCCAGCAGCGGGAGTGCCTTGCCGACCAGCAGCTCCAGCGGGCGAGTCGGGGTGGTACGCAGTCGGTCCCAGGTGTTCCATGCACGTTCGACCAGCAGGCTGTCGCCGATGACGCCGGTCATGAACAGCGAGAACATCACGAGCATGCCGGGTGCCGCCGCGACGATGCCCGGCGTACCGGCGTCGGCCAGCTGAGCGCGTACCGGTTCGAGCAGCGTGGTCAACACGATCGGCATGACGGTGTACGCGATGAGCGGACCGGGCGCGCGGCGCAGCAGGACCAGCTGGTGCCGGGCGATGACGAGGATCCGGTTGGCCGGTTCACGCCACATCGAGCGCCTCCTCGGCGGCGGCACTCCAGCGCTGGAACACGTCATCGAGGGTGGGGGGACGCCCACCGATCGGCGGCAGCGTGGCGAGCAGCTCGGCGCGGGTGCCCCGGAACACCACCCGGCCGGCGTCGGCCAACGCGACGGTGGCACCGAGCAGTTCCAGTTCGGGCAGGTAGTGCGTGGTGTAGCAGACCGCCGCGCCGGCTCGGGCCCGGGCCCGGACGGTCGCGAGCAACGCCTGCCGGCTCGCCGGGTCCGCGCCGACGGTCGGCTCGTCCAGCAGCAGGACGGCCGGTTCGTGCAGCAGCGCGGCGGCGGTGTGGACACGCCGTTGCTGGCCACCGGAGAGCGTGCCGACACGGCGGGCGAGCAGGTCGGTCACGTCCAGCGCGGAGGCGGCATCCTCGATGCGATCGTGCAGCAGCCGACCGCGCAAGCCGTGCAGCCCGCCGAAGAGGCGCAGGTTCTCGGCGACCGTGGCGGTGGGATAGAGCGCCAGCTCCTGGCCGGCCAGGCCGAGCCGACGCCGGGCCTGGACCGGATCGCGGGCGATGTCGATCCCGTCGACCCGCACGCCACCCTGGTCGGGTCGCAGCAGCCCGGCGGCGATGCCGGCGAACGTCGACTTGCCCGCGCCGTTGCGCCCGATCAGGCCGACCACCTCCCCCGCGGCGATGCGCAGATCGAAGCCGGCCAGCGCCCGCACCGGGCCGTAGCGCTTGTGCACCTGCTCGGCCATCAGCATCACAACCTCCATGATATACGTCGTATATCTACGATGTATACTATGCTGGCCGCATGCCGGCAAGAGCGAAGGTCACCCGCGAGGAAATCCTCGACACCGCACTGCGGCTGGCGGACGAGGTCGGCCTGGCCGGGCTCACCATGCGCGGGGTGGGCGACCGGCTCGGGGTCACCCCGATGGCGCTCTACCGGCATGTCGGCGACAAGCAAGGCCTGCTCGACGGTTTGGTGGAGCGGCTGCTGACCGGCGAGCTGCCGGACCCCGGCCTGCCCTGGCGGGAACGGCTGCACCGACAGGGGGCGATCCTGCGGGCCGCCGCCCGACGCCACCCACAGGTCTTCCCGCTCCTGCTGGCACGCCGCGCGGCCACCGACGCGGCGCTAAGCGCCCGGGACGGGGTGTACCAGGCGCTGCGGGAGGCCGGGGTACCCGAGGACCAGGTGCCCCGGGTGGAGCGACTGCTGTCCACTTTCGCGCTCGGCTTCGCCGCCTCCGAGGCCGGTGGCCGGTTCCGCAGCGAACAGGAGGCCGACGCCGACTTCGCGTTCGCCGAGGAGTTGTTCGGCCAAATGATCGAGAGTCTGACCGCTGCGGCGGAATAGCCACTGACGCTTTCTTCGGGCACCGGGATCGGCGCGAGTACGCCTTCCCGGATTCCGGGACGCCCGCCGCCTTGACAATCGAATCATTGCTATGTGGAGTGTCCTGGGTTACCGTCGACGCCGGCAGGCGTCGGAGATCCACGACCGGCGGGGATTGGAGTCGGCATGTGCGCGACGCGAGGGGTGCCGGAATGAGGGTGCGCGCCCTTTTTGCTGTCGCGGAGAAGGCCGATCAAGATAACCGATGAATCACCATTAAGCCTCGCGAGCAGGCGGCATTACGGCTTCGACAATACTCACTTTCTCGATTGTCGAAAATTGGAGGCCTCGTGAACGAGTCCACCGAGCGTGCCGTTCGGCGCGCGATCATCACCATGCGGAACAACCTGGGTGAGCAGATTACCGTCGAGGATCTGGCCCAGGCCGCCGGGTTCAGCAAATTCCATTTTTCACGGGTTTTCCTGCAGGTCACGGGCGTCTCGCCCGGACGGTTTTTGTCGGCCCTGCGGCTGCAACGCGCCAAGACGTTGCTAGTTTCAACCGCGCTCAGTGTGTCCGACATCAGCCTCTGCGTGGGTTACCACAGCGTCGGTACCTTTAGTTCCCGGTTCAGTCGCAGTGTGGGTATGTCGCCAACGCTCTTTCGCCAGCGGGCCGGGTTCGCGTTGGCGATAACCACCGACACGCGCTTCCCGCGCGGTCTCGCCAGCGGCGCCCGCATCTACGGCACGATCAGCCGTAACCACCCTGGAAGCGGATTAATCTTCCTCGGGTTGTTCGCCGATCGGATTCCCGAGGGGCGCCCGGTGCGCTGTGCGGTGCTGGACGAGCCCGGCGAGTTCCAGTTCGATACGATGCCGCGCGGTTCGTGGTATCTGCTCGCCCAGACGGTGACCGGCGACCCGCACGCGGCGACCGTCCGCGGCGGCGGCACCGGGCAGGTGCTGGTGGCCACCTACGGCCCGATCACTGTCCGGGTTGACACCCGGCTGACCGTCGACCTGCGCCTGGAGCCGGCCCGCGAACTCGATCCGCCGGTGCTGCTCGCCCTGCCCGACGCCCGCAAGCTGGCGCTCGCCGGCAGCGGGCGCGAGCCGCATCGACTGGGCGCCTGAGCCACCGCAGGCTGCGGCACCGCAAGGTGGAAGTGGCCGGCTGACTGGCGTTCTTAGCAAAATGGCCAGACAAGCACCTCCGTCTACCAGAACGGTCCGCGTGACGCATGGCGCAAAGGAGGATGGCGTGCTGGTACTCGGGCTCAGCGGCGGGTTCGCCCCGCCCGACGGGGACATCGTGCCCGGCATGGTCGACTGGTTCTTTCACGACGCCGCGGCCTGCCTGGTAGAGGACGGTGTCCTGCTGGCGGCCGTGGAGGAGGAGCGGCTCAACCGGATCAAGATGACCAACAAGTTCCCCGGCAACGCAATCCGCGCATGCCTGGATACCGCCGGGGTCGAACCGGGAAGAGTGGAAGCCGTCGGATACTACTTCCCCCGCGACTTCGTCGACGAGTCGCTCAACGAACTGTACGTCTTCAACCCGCGTACCCCGCTCGGCTACGCCCGGGAGCTCGTCACCGACCGGCTGCGTACCGAGTTCGGCGTCGATGTGCCTGAGGAACGCATCGTGTACGTGAAGCATCACCTGGCGCATGCCACCGCCTGCTTCACCCGCTCGGGCATGGACGAGGCGCTGGTGGCCACGGTCGACGGGCGCGGCGAGCGGGATTCGGCCACCATCTACCACGGTCGCGACGGCGAGCTGACCGAGCTTGCCACCTACGACATCCCGCGCTCGCTGGGCGCGCTCTACGTGCACACCATCGAGCTGCTCGGCTACCGGATCGGTGACGAGTACAAGGTAATGGGGCTGGCGCCGTACGGCGACCCGCGGACCTACCGCCACCTGTTCGACAGTATCTTCACGCTGGGCCCGGACGGCGCGTACGACGTGCAACCGAGCACGATGAACAGCCACCCGGTGGCGGCCACGTTCTACCGGGCCGGGTTCCGCCCGCGTCGCAAGGGGGAGAAGTTCACCCAGCAGCACATGGACCTCGCGGCCGCACTGCAGGAGCTGCTGGAGCGCGCCGCGCTGCACATGCTGGGCCACTGGGCCGGCGTGACCGGCCTGCGCAACCTGTGCTTCGTCGGCGGCGTGGCGCACAACAGCAGCCTCAATGGCCTGCTGCTGCGCTCGGGGCTGTTCGACCGGATGTTCGTACATCCCGCCTCGCACGACGGCGGCGCCGCGGAGGGTGCGGCGCTGGCCGGCGCCTGGCAGCTCGGCTCGCGGTGGCCGCGGCAGCCGCGGATGCGCACTGCTGCGGTCGGTCCCGCGCTCGGCGACGCCGACCAGGTGGCGAGTGCTCTGCGGGCATGGGGCCGGCTGGTTGACGTCGAGCGGCCGGCCGACGTGGTCGACACCGCGGCCCACCTGCTCGCCGACGGTCAGGTGCTGGGCTGGGCGCACGGGCGCAGCGAGTTCGGGCCGCGTGCACTGGGCTTCCGCAGCATCGTGGCGGACGCCCGGCCGGCGGAGAACAAGACCCGGATCAACGCGATGGTGAAGAAACGGGAGGGCTACCGCCCGTTCGCGCCGGTGGTCACCCCGCAGGACGCCGCCGACTACTTCGATCTGCCGGCAACCGAGGCCAACTACGACTTCATGTCCTACGTGGTCCCCGTGCATGACGAGCGCCGCGCCGAGCTCGGCGCGGTCACCCACGTCGACGGCAGCGCGCGGATCCAGATCGTCGAGGCCGACGTCAACCCGCGGTTCCACCGGCTGGTCACCCGCTTCGGCGAGCTGACCGGCACGCCGGTGCTGCTCAACACCTCGTTCAACAACAACGCCGAGCCGATCGTGCAGACCATCGAGGACGTACTGACCAGCTACCTGACCACCGACCTTGACGCGCTGGTGATCGAGGACTTCGTGGTCCGCCGCCGGCCGGACGCCGACCAGGGCCTGGACTCCTTCGTACCGCACTTCCGCCCGACCACCCGGGTGGCCGCGCGCACCCGGATCACCGCGTCGGGTGAACGCGAGATCACCCACGAGATCTACCTGGAGTACGGCGTCTGGGGCCCGCAGGCGCAGATCTCCCCCGAGATGTACGCCGTGCTGGCCGCCGTCGACGGGCGGTCCAGCCTGCGTGAGCTGGCCGGCGGGTCGCTCGACGACGCCCTACGCAAGGAACTGTTCGGCCTGTGGCAGGAGCGCTTCTTCGCCCTCCGGCCGCCGGCGTGACCGTGACCGGGCCGCTCCCGGACAGCGACCCGCTGATCGCTGCCCGGCAGGCGTACCTGGAGGCCGCCGAGGCGATCATGCGGGCCTACCAGCGGCGGGGACAGACGCCACAGGCCAGGCTCACCGATCTGTTGCAGGAGGCGCTGAGCGCCGGACGGGCCGCCTCCGCTGCCGTGCGCTTCAGCCTCATCGAGCAGGGCGACGCCACCCGCCGGGAGACCGGCCAGCGGCGCTCCCTACAGCAGGCACCGCCCCTCTGACAACCGCGCCCTGCCCATGCCGGGCCGCAATCTGGGAGATGCGCGACGCCCGATTGCCGGAAATCGTCCAATCGCGAGCTGCACTGGAGACCGTCCCATGCGACCTTTCCGCGTCGAGATCCCCCAGGCCGACCTGGACGACCTGCGCCGCCGGATCGCCACTACCCGTTGGCCGGACGAGCTGCCGGATGTCGGCTGGACCCGCGGCATCCCGCTCGGCTACCTCAAGGAACTCGCCGACTACTGGCGCACCGGGTACGCCTGGCGGGCAGCCGAGCGGGAGCTCAACAGCCACGAGCAGTTCCTTACCGAGATCGACGGCGCGCAGGTGCACTTCCTGCACGTGCGCTCGCCCGAGCCGACGGCCACCCCAATGATCATCACTCATGGCTGGCCGGGCTCGCCGGTGGAGTTCCTCGACGTGATCGGGCCGCTGACCGACCCGCGGGCACACGGCGGCGACCCAGCGGACGCGTTCCACCTGGTCATCCCGTCGATTCCCGGGTTCGGCTTCTCCGGGCCGACCCGCGACGCCGGGTGGAGCGTGTCCCGGGTGGCGCGGGCATGGGCTCAGCTGATGCGCCGTCTCGGCTACGACCGCTATCTCGCCCAGGGTGGCGACTGGGGAAAGGTCATCTCGCTGGAGCTGGGCCTGGCCGACCCGAAACACGTGCTCGGCGTACACGTGAACACGCTGGTCACCTTCCCGCCGCCCGATCCCGCGGTGCTCGGCGGCCTGAACGCCGATGAGCGGGCGCGGCTGGAGCACGCGATGTGGTTCGCGCAGGACGGCCTCGGCTGGCAGAAGATCCAGTCGACCCGACCGCAGACCCTGGCGTACGGGCTGACCGACTCACCGGTTGGCCAGTTGGCCTGGATCATGGAGAAGTTCCGAGAATGGAGCGCCGCGAAGGACGTCCCCGAGGAGGTCATCGACCGCGACCGCATGCTCACCAACGTCAGCGTCTACTGGTTCACCGCCACAGCCGGCTCCAGCGCCCGGCTCTACTACGAGACCACCCCCACCGACGCCGACTTCGTGCGCACCTGGGGCGGCCCGTGGCCACTGTCCATGCCGTGCGGTGTGGCGGTCTTTCCCGACGACGCGAGCCGCCCGATCCGGCGCTTCGCCGAGGTCGCGCTGCCTACCCTCAAGCACTGGACGGACCTGCCCCGCGGCGGCCACTTCGCCGCACTGGAGCAGCCGGACCTGCTGGTCGACGACGTGCGCGCGTTCGCGCGCCTGGTCCGGTGACCGCGATGACCGCGCCGGGGAACGGCGTAGGGCAGCGGGCCGTCGTGCTCGGTGCCGGTATGGCAGGGTTGCTTGCCGCCAGGGTGCTGGCCGACGCGTACCAGGAAGTGGTGGTGGTGGAGCGCGATGCGCTGGACGGCGGTGACCGGCCGCGGCGCGGCGTGCCGCACGGGCGGCACGCGCACGCGCTACTGGCCCGCGGCCAGCAGATTGTGGACGAGCTGTTCCCGGGACTGACCTCCGGACTGCGCGCTGATGGCATCCCGGCCGGTGACGTGGCCGGCAGCCTGCGCTGGTACATCAACGGCCGGCGCCTTCAGCCCGGGCACGCCGGACTGCTCAGCGTCTCGGCCACCCGCCCGGTGCTAGAGGAGCGGGTGCGTGACCGGGTGGCTGCGCTGCCCGCCGTACAGCTGCGGAGCGGGTACGATGTCGCCGGGCTGGTCTCCGCGAACGGTGGGCGGCGGATCACCGGCGTACGGATCGCCCCCACCGACGGCGGCGCCGGTGAGACGCTCGACGCGGACCTGGTGGTCGACGCGACCGGGCGCGGCTCGCGTACGCCGGTGTGGCTGGCCGAACTCGGCTACGCCCGGCCGCCGGAGGACCGGGTCAATATCGGGCTGGCCTACACCACCCGGCACTTCCGGCTGCGGCGCGACCCGTACGGCACGGATCTGTCGATCAATCCGGTCGCCTCGCCGGCAAACCCGCGGGGAGCGTTCTTTCCGAAGCTGCCCGGCGACATGAGCATGCTGTCGCTGACCGGCGTCCTCGGTGACCACCCGCCGGTCGAGCTGGACGGGTTCCTCGCCTTCGCCAAGTCGCTGCCGATCCCGGACATCTACGACGCGATCCGCGACGCGGAACCACTCGACGAGGGCGTCACCTTCCGCTTCCCGGCAAGCGTGCGGCGCCGCTACGAGCGCCTCGGCGAGCTGCCCGAACGGCTGCTCGTGATCGGCGACGGGGCGTGCAGCTTCAACCCGGTCTACGGTCAGGGGATGACCGTCGCCGCGCTGGAGGCGATGACGCTGCGCCGTCACCTGGCCGCCGGGAGGCCGCCGCAGCCGCAGGCGTTCTTCCGGGACATCGCCCGCGACATCGACGCACCGTGGGACATCTCGGCCGGGGCCGACCTGAGCTACCCGGGGGTGGCCGGCAAGCGCACGCTGAAGGTGCGGATGGGCAATGCGTACATGGCGCGGCTACACGCGGCCGCGACGCGCGACGGTACCCTCACTGCAGCCTTCATGCGCGCGGCCGGCCTGGTCGACCCCGTTCGCGCACTGATGCGTCCCGGCGTGGTACGCCGGGTACTGGTCCGGACGTAGCGGTAGACGACAGATCGGAGCACGGATGGCATTCCCCGCACTCGGCAGTGTGCTGCTCGGCACCGCCGACCCCGACCGGCTGCGCGCCTGGTACCTGGAGGCGTTCGCCCCGCCGGTCGACAGGTACGGCTTCCTCGTCTTCGGCCCGGTGAAGGTCCTCATCGACCGCCGGGCCGATGTGGCCGATAAGAACCCGGAGCCGGGCCGCATCATCCTCAACCTCAGCGTCGATGACGCGCGGGCGGTCGCCGCCCACTTGAACCGGGTCGGCGTGACGTGGCTGGCCGAGCTGGAGGAGCGTGAGCACGGCCTGTTCGGCACGTTGGTGGACCCGGACGGCAACTACGTGCAGATCATCCAGATGAACCAGAGCTACCATGACTCCTTGACAGACTGAGGTGAGGTGTTGATCATGTTTGCGGACAGCCCTGCCTTCAGCGGCTTCGCGGTGAACGACGTACCCGCCGCGCGCGACTTCTACGAGAAGACCCTGGGTGTGCGCGTCACCGAGCAGTACGGGATGCTGCACCTGCATTTGGGCACCGGCGCGGAGGTACTGGTCTACCCGAAGCCGGAACACGAGCCGGCCACCTTCACGGTGCTCAACTTCCCGGTCGACGACATCGAGGCGGCCGTGGCCGAGCTGGCGAGCCGCGGCGTGCGGTTCGAACGCTACGACAATGTCGACGACAAGGGCATCTTCCGCGGGCAGGGACCGTTCATCGCGTGGTTCCGCGACCCGGCCGGCAACATCCTCTCGGTGCTGCAGGAGAAATAGCTGCCACGACGAACGGGCCCGCCGCAGGTGGGCCCGTTCGTCGTGCCTCACCGCAGCGCGGCAATGAAGTTCCTGATGTCGCGTACCAGCAGCTCCGGCTGTTCCATCGCGGCAAAGTGGCCGCCCCGGTCATGCTCGGACCAGTGCACGATGCCGGGGAATGCCGCGTCGGCGAACTCACGGACCGGCGGGAACATCTCGGCCGGGAACACCGACACCCCGAGCGGCACGCCCATCGGCGGTGGCGCGGGAGCCGCCGGTACGTTCGGCAGCGTGGCGGCCTCCTCGTAGTACAGCTGGGCGGACGAGCCGGCGGTGCGGGTCAGCCAGTAGAGGGTCACGTTGGTGAGCATCTGGTCCCGGTCGACCGCCTCCTCCGGCAGGCCGTCCCCGTCGGTCCACTCGTAGAACTTCTCCACGATCCAGGCAAGCTGCCCGACCGGCGAGTCGGTCAACGGGTACGCGATCGTCTGCGGCCGGGTCGCCATGAGCTTCATGTAGCCGGACTGCGGACCGGTGGCGAACCCGAGCAGCCGCTCGATCCGCATCCGATCGGCTGGCGCCAGCCGATCCACCGCCCCCTGCTCCGCCGTGGGTCGGGTGAGCAGCAGGTTCACGTGTACGCCGAGGACGGCCTCCGGCGCGCACAGGCTCAGGATCAGCGACACCGCCGCGCCGAAGTCACCGCCCTGTGCCACGTACCGCCGGTAGCCGAGGCGGCTCATCAGTTCGGCCCACGCCTTGGCGGTGCGCTGCAGGTCCCAGCCCGGCTCTGGTGGGGGCGGGGAGAAGCCGTAGCCGGGTATCGAGGGGACCACCAGATGCACCGCTTCGGCCCGGTCGCCGCCGTAGGCCGCAGGATCGGTGAGCGGGCCGATAATCCGCAGGAACTCGGCGAACGACCCTGGCCAGCCGTGAGTGAGGACCAGCGGCGTCGCGTCGGGCTCCGGCGAGCGAACGTGCAGGAAGTGGATCAGCGTACCGTCGATTTCGGTACGGAACTGGGGGTAGGCATTCAGCCGCGCCTCGGCGGCGCGCCAGTCGTAGCCTTCACGCCAGTACGCCGCCAGATCCTTGAGGTAGCCGCCCGGGACGCCCCGCGCCCAGCCGCCGCCGGGCAGTTCGTCGGGCCAGCGGGTGGCGTCCAGGCGGCGCCGCAGGTCGTCCAGGTCGGCCTCTGGTACGTCGATGGTGAACGACTCCATGTCCGGGCCGCCCGTCACAGGTAGAACGTGTTGGGTTCGAGGCCGCACAGCACCCGCCCGTACAGCTCCAGATTGGTGTCAGGGTGCATCAGCGCGTGCAGGTTGATCGCCTGGACGTCACGGAAGATCTGCTGGATCGGTACGGTGCGATAGATCGACGACCCGCCGCTGGCCCGGCGCAGCACGCCGACCGCGTGCTGGGCGAGCTCGCAGGCCCGGCCCATGTCGGCGCGGGCCCGCGTCCGCTCCAGCAGCGTCCACTGCGCCGCATCGGCGTTCTTGGTGTCCAGGAGCGCGGCCACCCGCTCGGCGTGGAACTGTGCGGCGTCGGCGGTGAGTGTCGCGTCGGCCAGTTGCAGGTGGGTGATCGGCGCGTCGCGCTGATCGTCGTACGTGGTGTAGGTGATCTTCCGGTTCGGCAGGCGCTGCTGGAACGCCTCGATCGCGGCCCGGGCCAGCCCGATCGCCACGCCGACCGAGGACGCTGACGCGGTCGGCAGCAGCGGCCCGCGGAAGATCCGCGCGTCGGCGTTGCGTCGGGACGCGTACTGCTCCTGCAGCACGGCGGGCAGCGGGAGCACCCAGGCGGCGGGTACGAAGATGTTCTCGGCGACTGTGCTGACGCTGCCCGAGCCGCGCAGGCCCTCGGTGTCCCAGTCGTCGACGATCCTCAGGTCGGCCACGCGGGCCAGGGCCAGCACCGGCATCTGCCGCCCGTCCGGCGTCGGCGTCATCGCCACCAGCACCTGCCACTGGCTGTGCAGCGCACCGCTGACAAAGCCCCACCGGCCAGTGAAACGGAACCCGCCGTCGACCGGCTCGGCCAGCGCTGACGGACTCAGCGTGCCGCAGGTGCGCAGGTCGGGGGTGGCGAAGACCTCGTCCTGCACCTCGTCGGGGAAGAGCCCGACCATCCATGTGGTGATCCACGAGACGGACGCCGTCCAGGCCGCCGAGGCGTCGTGCCGGGCCAGCTCGGAGGCGACCGCGACCATCGTGGCGGCGTCGCTCTCAAATCCACCATAGCCCTGCGGCATCCGCATCCGGAAGATGCCGGCGTCGGTCAGCGCCTCGATCGACTCGTCGTGGACGCGCCGGTTCTGCTCTCCCCAAGCGGCATGCGAGCGCAGCAGCGGGGCGAGCCTCGACGCACGCTGGGCCAGTTCGGCAGCGCCGGGTATCTGGGTTTTCTCCACAAGATCCTCCTAGGCGTACGGCTTCGCGTGGTCATCGCATCGTCACACCGGCGGTCGTGGCGGCTCATCTCCTGTATTGCGGGCCTGGCAGAGCGCAAGACCGGAGATGAATCGCCACGGCGGCCAGTGTGACGATGCGATGGCGAGCGGCCGGCGGACAACTTCCTGCGCAGGAATCGAACCCTTTGACCAGTAGGCACGATGGAAGGGAGCACGATGGGAGCATGGGTGGGCAACCGCGCGATCGTGCTCGGCGGCGGCATGGCCGGGTTGCTGGCCACGCGGGTGCTGTCCGAGACGTACGCCGAAGTGTTGGTGATCGACCGGGACCAACTGCTCGGGGTGACCGATCCCCGGCGCAGCACGCCGCAGGCCTGGCACGCGCACGCGCTGCTGGCCCGCGGTCAGCAGGTGCTGGCCGAGCTCTTCCCCGGGCTGACCGGCGAGCTGGAGGCCGCCGGGATGCCGATGACCGACATGGGCATGCTGCACTGGTATCTGGACGGTGAGCGGCTGGCCTCGGCGCGTACCGGTCTGGTGGTAGTCAACACGACCCGGCCGGCGCTGGAGTTCCACGTCCGGCGGCGGGTCGCCGCGCTGGCCAACGTACGGTTCGTAACCGGTTGCGACATCCTCGGCCCGGTGGCGTCGGCGGACCGGTCGCAGATCATCGGCGTCCGGGTACACCACAGCGACGAGGCTGCCGAGCGGATCTACGACGCTGATCTGGTGGTGGACGCCACCGGCCGTGGCTCGCGGATGCCGGTCTGGCTAGGCGAGCTGGGCTACCAGCGGCCGGCCGAGGACCGCGTGAAGATCGACCTGTCCTACTCGACATGTATCTTCCGGCTGCCCGTCAGCCCGCTGGAGGACAGTCTGTCGATCATTCCGCTGGGGACGCCGAACTTCCCCACCGGGGCGTTCTTCGGGCGGGTCGGCGGGAACCGTCACGTGTTGTCGCTGACCCGGATGCTGGGCGCGGCGCCGCCGGCCGACCTGGCCACCTTCCGCGAAGTGGCGCGCGAGCTGTGCACACCGCGGATCTATGAGGCGATCAAGGACGCCGAGCCGGAGGCGCCGCCCGTGGTGATCCGCTTCCCCGCCAGCGTACGGCGGCGCTACGAGCGGCTGCCCGCGTTCCCCGCCCGCATGATCGTCATCGGTGACGGGCTGTGCAGCTTCAACCCGATCTACGGGCAGGGGATGACGGTCAGCGCGCTGGAGGCGCTGGCGCTGCGTGACCTGCTCGCCGAGGGGCGGGCGCCGGAGCCGCTGCGGTTCCTGCAGGCGGCCGCCACGATCATCGACACGCCCTGGGCCATCGCGGCCGGCGGCGACCTGGCCTGGCCGGGCGTGCAGGGCGAGCGGACGCCGGAGGTCGAGCGGGCGAACGCGTACATGGGGCGGCTGCAGTCGGCGGCGCGCTTCGACGGGCGGATCACCGCGGCATTCATGCGGGTCG
Source organism: Micromonospora sp. NPDC048999 (assembly GCF_040649295.1). Lineage (NCBI taxonomy): Bacteria > Bacillati > Actinomycetota > Actinomycetes > Micromonosporales > Micromonosporaceae > Micromonospora > Micromonospora sp. NPDC048999. The sequence goes on from NZ_JBEZFI010000009.1 coordinate 46,008, forward strand.
CGGGCCTGATCGAGCCGCCGGAGAGCCTGTTCGCCCCGGAGGTCGCCACGCTCGTCGACACGTACGTCCCGGCGCCGGCCCCCGCCGAGCAGGCGCATTGATCCTGCCCACGCTGCCGGGGGACCCGGCCGCGTGGCATCGGCGGCTGTCCCGATGATCAGGACGAGGAGGTTTGGCCAGCGAGGTCGGCGGTGCGATGCACCGTGCCGCCGACGCGCCGCGCCTCGGCCGTCAGGTCCCGGCCCCAGCGCGCCCAGAGCCCGGACAGGCGGGAAGTCAGCAACACGGCGTCGACCGCGTGATCGGCCAGCGGAGTGCGCAGCCCGATCGCGTGGTGCTGCGGCCGTACGGTGGCGTCGAAGTCGATCAGCACAGTGGTCGCGGCGCGCGGCGGCACTTTGGCGCCGCAACCAAAGATAGCCACCCGCGCGTCCGGCGGCACCTCGGCCAGGGCCTGCTCGATCTCAGCGGTCACGGCCAGCTCACGCGCCTGCTCGGTCCAGCCGCGCAGGAAGCTGTAGTGCGCCTCCAGCCCCAGCGGGTTCTCCTGTGCCTCCATCAGGTGCCAGAGGATCTCCACGGCCGGCTCGGGGTGCTTGGCCATCAGCCGGACGAGATTCGCCCGGCACTCAGCGAAGATGGTGCCCAGGTCGCGCTCGTGCGGCGACTCGACTACCCATGCGCGCCGGGACACGCGAAACGCCATACCGCCATGGAAGAGCCGGTGGCCGAGCTCCTGGTCTTCCAGGCCCCAGCCGCGGAAGCCCTCGTCGAAACCGCCAGCGCGCCAGAAGTCCTCGGCTGGCAGCGAGCAGTTGAGGGTCCAGAAGAGCACCCACGGCGCGGCCAGCCGGCCGGCGTCGAAGTCGCAGTCGGCGAACTGTTCGTGCCGTACGTCGGCGAACTCCGGCACGGCGCCGAACTCCCGTACCACGTCCTCAGGGTCGGCCCGGGCCAGCGCCTCGGCCAGGCCGGCCACCCGGGTCTGCAGGTTGTAGCCGTGCGCGTAGCCCATCACCGCGCTCCGCCCGCCGGGCACGTGTTCGGACAGATGGGCGGTGAGGAAGTCGGGGCCGACCATGGCGCCGGTGTCCAGGAAGACGAGCAGCGGCGCGTCGGCCAGCAGTGCGCCGGCGTTGCGGGCGGCACCGGCCCGGAAGCCCTCATCCGGCTGGAAGTGGTAGCGGATACGCAGTCGGGCCGCCGCCTCGTCGACCACGGCACGGGTATCGTCAGAGGAGCCGTCGTCGGCGACGATCACCTCGAACCGGTCGGTCGGCAGCCGCTGCAGGGAGAGATGATGCAGCGTGCGCCGCAATAGCGCGCTGCCGTTGTAGGTCGGGATGATCACCGACACCACGGGACGGTCCATACCCGACTGGTACCTCTCTGGCTTGGCACTTGAGCATCCATCCTGGGATCGGCGCGGCCCGCGCGCATCTTCCAGATTGCTGCCTCTGGCTGTCATCAGAGCAATCGTGAAGAAGTCTGATCTATATCGAGCTGAGACGATGCCGTGATCATGTGCCCTCACGACAGGAGATCACGGTGGACCTGAGGTCATCGACCGCCGAGTCGGCGTCCGGCCGGGCGCCGACTCGCGCGGGCGCACTGCTCGCCCTGCTCTGTGCCGCCAACCTGCTGGCCATCTTCGACTCGCAGATCGCGGGCGTCGCGCTGCCCTCCATCCAGCGCGACCTCGTGCTCAGCACCACCGAAGCCCAGTGGATTATCAGTGCCAACCTGCTCACCTGGGGCAGTCTCCTGCTGCTCGGCGGCCGCGCCGCCGACTACTTCGGCCGCCGCAGGATCTTTCTCGCCGGTCTGTCCCTCTATCTGCTCACCTCGCTGACGGCCGGCCTGGCGTCCAACGGCGGCACCCTGGTAGCCAGCCGGGCGGCGCACGGCGTGTCCGCCGCGATGATGTATCCGACCGCGCTGTCCATCCTGACCAACACGTTCCCGCAGGGCGGTCCGCGCAACCGGGCGCTGGCGCTGTGGGCCGGCATGGGCGGCGTCGGCTCCACGCTGGGCCTGTTGGTCGGCGGCGGCGTTGTCAACGCCTGGGGCTGGCGCTGGGGCTTCTATCTGCATGTGCCGATCACCGCCGCGATGATCGTGATCGCGCTACGGCTGCTGCCGCGGGATCACGTCGTCTCCCGGCCGCGCAGCCTGGACCTCACCGGCGCGCTGACCATCACTGCCGCGCTCGGCCTGCTGGTCTACGGCATCGCCCAGGCGCCGGCGGACGGCTGGACCAGCCCGAAGATTCTCGGTATCGGCGCGCTAGCGATTGTCGGGGTGGCGCTGTTCGTACTGGTCGAGCGGCGTTCGGCCGCGCCGCTGATGCCGCTGGGAATCCTACGGTCACGGCTGCGCGCGGGTGGCAACCTGGTCATCTTCTTCACCACAATGATCGCCTTCGCGCTCAGCTTCCTCTATTCCCTGTACGCGCAGGAGGTAGCGGGCTACTCGCCGATGAAGTACGCGCTGGCCGCCGCAGTCGCCTCGGTCATGGTGATCATCGCGGCGTACGTGGGGCAGGCGGCGCTCAACCGGTTCGGCTTCCGCCCGGTGGCCGTGACCGGAATGGTGCTGTTCGGAGCCGGCGCGCTGCTGTTCGCACGGATGCCGGTGCACGGGTCGTACCTCGCCGACAGTCTCCTGCCGCTGGTCCTGGAGGGTGCCGGTCTCGGCGCGGCCACGCTGGCCGCGTCGGCCGCCGCGCTCACCGACGTCGCTGGGCACGAGGCCGGGCTGGCCTCGGGCGTCAACACCGCGACCACGATGATCGCCGGTGGGCTCGGCGTGGCCGTGGTGGCGACCGTGGCGGCCTCGCGTACCGGCGTCGCCACCGGTCCGGCCGCGCTCAACTCGGGCTTCCAGGCCGGCTTCGCCAGCGGCGCGGTCATGGCGCTGGTCGGCTTGGTGCTGGCGATAGCCCTGCTCGGACTGGGCCGCCGTGCCCGGGCGGCACAGGTCGCCGAGGCGGCGCCGGTGCAGGAGGTGTCCTGAAGCGAGGTTCTGCGACGCGCCGGGGTATACAGCAATTTGGAAGACGTACCTCGGCGCGTCTGCGGATACGCTCACCGCACATCGGCGACCCCAAGTCCGCCCCTGGTGGTCGCATCCCCAACCACCAGGAGAGACCACATGTCCGACACGCTGCGTTGCAGTGTTGTCATCCCGACCTACGACCGGGCCACCTTGCTCGGGCACACCCTGGCCGCGTTGGCCCGGCAGAGCCTGCCGAGAACCCAGTTCGAGGTGCTGGTCGCCGACGACGGCTCGACCGACAACACTGCTGACGTGGTGGCGGGCTTCCGCGACCGGCTGGACGTGACCTATCTACGCCAGGAGCACGACGGCGTCGGCGCGGGCCGGGCCCGCAACATGGGCATCGGCGCGGCCCGCGGCGACGTCTGCGTGATGATCGACTCGGGAGTGCTTCCGCACTCCGGCTGCCTGGCCGCGCACGTCGCGGCGCACGATGCCGCGCCCGGTCCGGTCGCGGTGATCGGGTACGTCTACGGGTTCAGCCTCGACGGCGACGACGCCGAGCTGGAGCAGCTCATCGACGTGCATGACGCGGACGCCACGATCGAGCGAATGGCGGCAGAGCCCTTGCACGGGGACGTCCGCGACCTGTTCTACCGGCGCTACGATGACGACTTCGCCGATCTGCCGGCGCCGTGGGTGATGTTCTGGACGTGCAACGTCTCGGCGCGCACCGCGCAGCTACGTGATGTGGGCATGTTCGACGAGCACTTCCGTACCTGGGGCGGCGAGGACCTCGACCTGGCGTACCGGTTGCACTGCGCTGACGCGCGCTTCGTCCTCGACCGGGCGGCCAGCTCCGTACACGTGCCACACAAGAAGAATTTCGAGGCCAGCCTGGCCAGCGCGCACGGCAACTACCAATACATGATCACCAAATACCAGTCGCCGCTGATGCCGCTGCTGCTGGCCACCCCCACGATCAACCCGTTCAACATCAATGACGTCATCCCGGTGCTGGACCTGCCGCCCGACGCCGGCAAGTCCGACCGGAAGCAGGCGGACGCATGAGGTGGGTACGCGCCTGGGGTGCCACGCTGGCCGACCGGTGGAGCATCGTGCGGCTGCTGCCCCGGGCCGGGCTCGGCCTGGTCGCCGGGTTGGGTCTGATCAACGTGCTACTCGGTGCGCTGCCCGTGGTGTTCGTGGTGTCCACCAGCATGGTGCTCGGCAAGGTGCCGGACGCCGTCGCCGGCGGGCCCGAGTCGGATGCCTGGAAGGCGATGCTCGCGCTGTTCGGCGTCGCGGCCGCCGCGTTCATCGGCCAGCAGGCGCTGGCCCCGTTCCAGATCGCGCTCGGTGAGCTGATGGCGCGCCGGGTCGACGGCCAGATGTTCGACGACCTGATGGCCGCCGCTCTGCGCTCGCGCGGCATCGCCCCGCTGGAGGACCAGCAGGCGCTGCACGACCTGCGTGCCGCGGTCGACCAGGTGCAGTACGGTTTCATGAGCCCCGGTAAGGCGTGCGCCGGCCTGCTCGCCCTGGTCGCCCGATACCTGCAGATAGTCGGATACGTCGCGGTAGTTGGCGTGGCCTTCAGCTGGCTCGCCGCGGCCGGGCTGGTCGTCGTGGTAGCCCTGTTCCGCTACGGGCAGCGCAACGGCATCCGCAAGTACTCACGCCTGCGGTTCGCCCTCGACGGCCCAGAGCGTGAGATCGACTACCTGCGCAAGCTCGGCATCCAGCCGGCCGCTGGCAAGGAGATCCGGATCTTCGGGTTGACCCGCTGGCTGACCGGCAACCTGGACCGGGCTTACCGGGCCTGGCTGGTGCCGCTCTGGGCCGCCCGCCGCAAACTCTACCTGTGGCCGTTCCTCTGGTACGCCATCGCCGGCCTGGCCGTCACCGGCGTGGTCTTCGTCGCCACCGGCGCGGCCGCCACCGACCGGCTGACACTCACCGCCTTCGCCCTGGTCATGCAGGCAGGCCTGGGCGCGCTGCGGCTGTCGGAATTCTACCCCGAGGCGGACAACCAGATCGTCGTGGGGATGACCGCCTACGAGGCGGTCCGCCGCTTCGCCGCCCGGGTCGATACCTACCCGGCCGAGCTGCGCGACGGCGCCGTGCCCCAGGGGCTGGCGGCCGTACCCGAGCCGGCCGGCGTCATCCACTTCGACCAGGTGTCCTTCACCTACCCCGGTCAGCAGCGGCCAGTCTTCGAGCGGCTCGACCTCAAGGTTCCGGTGGGGCGCTGCACGGCGATCGTCGGTGTCAACGGCGCGGGCAAGACGACGCTGGTCAAGCTGCTGGCCCGGCTGTACGAGCCGACCGGCGGGGCAATCCGGGTGGACGGCGTCGACATCCGCGACTTTGCGGTCACCGAGTGGCGCCGCAAGCTCGGTGTGATCTTCCAGGACTTCGCCCGCTACGAGATCTCCGCGGCGAGCAACATCGGCTACGGCGCGATCGACGACGCCGACGACCGGGTCGGCATCCGCGCGGCCGCCGAGGGCGCCAACATCGCCGACGCGCTGGACGCGCTGCCGCGCGGGCTGGACACACCGCTGACCCGACAGGTAGCCGGCGGCACCGACCTGTCCGGCGGCCAGTGGCAGCGGGTCGCGCTGGCCCGGGCGCTGTTCGCGCTGCGGCACGGCGCTCCCATCGTGGTACTCGACGAGCCGACCGCCAGCCTCGACGTGCGGGCCGAGGCCAGGTTTTTCGACGAGTTCGCCGAGCTGACCAGGGGCGCCACGACGCTGCTGATCTCGCACCGGTTCTCCACGGTGCGCCAGGCCGATCACATCGTGGTGTTGGAGGACGGCCTGGTCACCGAGCAGGGCAGCCATGATGAGCTGGTGGCCAGTGGCGGGCGGTACGCGGAGCTGTTCCGGCTCCAGGCCGACCGGTTCGTCACGGCGGGTGCGGGCGGGGGTCAGGAATGATCAATTTGTTGGCCGGCTGCCGGCAGATGCTCGTCACCGCCTGGCGGATGGACCGAACCAAGACCGTCCTGGCCGTCCTCCTGATGGTCCTCGGTGCCGTCGCCGCGCCGCTGCTCGCGCTGGCCCTGGGAACGATGACCGACGCGGTGCTCTCGGGCCGGTCTCGCGACGCGGCGATCGACGGCGCCCTGGTTGCCGTGCTCGCCATCGTGGCGCTTACCTTCAGCCACTTCGCGCACGTACTCTACTTCGAACTGTCCGAACTGGCCGAGATCGACTTCGACAAGCAGCTCATCGCGCTCTCCAACGGCACGACCGGGATAGCCCACCACGAGCAGGCCGACCAAGCCGACTCGCTCACCGTCCTGCAACACGAGAGCCGCCAGTTCCGTACCAGCCTGGAGGCTCTGCTCAACGGCATGGGCCTGGCGCTCGCCATGGTGATCACCGCGGTGCTGCTGGCCAGGCTCGACCCGCTCCTGCTGCTGCTCCCGCTGTTGGCTGTCCCGCCGCTGGTGACCGGCCGGATCGCGGAGCGCCGGTTGGACCGGGCCAAGACCGCCACGGCCGAGCCCACCCGCCTCGGGCTCAACCTTTTCCAGCTGGCCACCTCGTCGCGGCACGCCGGCGAAATCCGGGTGTTTCGGCTGGCGAATCAGCTACGCGACCGCCGGGGGGAGCTGTGGCGGCAGGCCACCACCGGGTTGTACCGGGCACAGGTGGCCGCGGCCGCAACTCGTACCGCTGGTCAGTTGGTGTTCGCCGCCGGCTACGTGGTTGGCGTACTGCTGATCCTGTGGGGCGCCGCGCACGGCCGCCACGGCGCCAGCGACGTGGTCCTGACCGTCGCCCTCGCAGCCCAGGTCAACCAGCAGGTCACCCTGGCCGTCACGCTGACACAGGAGCTGCAACGGATGGCCAGCGCCTACCGCCGGATGGACGGGATCCGGGCCGCGGTGACCCCTGCTGAGCCGGTCGCCGCCGACCAACAGGTGCCGGGCGAGCTGCGCGAGGGCATCCGCCTGGCCGGGGTCAGCTTCAACTACCCCGGCCAGGACCGCCCGGTGCTGCACGACCTCGACCTCACCCTGCCGGCTGGGTCCATCGTGGCCGTCGTAGGCGAAAACGGCGCCGGCAAGACCACTCTGATCAAGATGCTGTGCGGCTTCTACGAGCCGACCGAGGGACGGCTGTTGGTCGACGGGGTCGACCTACGGCGGCTGCCGAGCGAGCGGTGGCGCGAGCGGATCGCCGCCGGGTTCCAGGACTTCGTCCGGTACGAGTTCCTCGCCCGCCAGACCGTCGGCGTGGGTGACCTGCCCCGCATCGACTCCACCGAAGCGGTCTCCGACGCGCTGGCCCGCGCCGGCTCCGCCGACGTGCTCGACCACCTGGCCGATGGCCTGGAGACCCGGTTGGGCAAGAGCTACGCCGACGGAGTGGAACTGTCCGGCGGCCAGTGGCAGAAGCTCGCCCTCGGCCGTGCGCTGATGCGGGAGAGTCCGCTGCTGCTGGTCCTCGACGAGCCGACCTCGGCACTCGACCCGCAGGCCGAGCACGACCTGTTCGAGCGATACGCCGAACAGGCGCGCCGGGTCGGCGCCGAGGGAGCGATCACTCTGCTGGTCTCGCACCGCTTCTCCACCGTCCGGATGGCCGACCGGATCGTCGTGGTGCGCGACGGCCGGATCGCCGAGGTCGGCACGCACGACGAGTTGATGCGGGCCGGTCAGCAGTACGCCGAGTTGTTCTCCCTCCAGGCGAGCGCCTATCGCTGACGAAGCGCCGTGGACGGGTCGCCTGCTTACCGCGCCATCGTTCGTGCGCCGGAAGCAATCTCCGGGTGACGGGCCGTGCGCCCCACCTTGGCCTGATGGATCTCCTGGTAAATCTCGGCGCGCAGTTCGGCGAACCGGGGCAGCGACCGGGTGGCCAACTGGTCACGTTCAGTAGGCAGATCAACCGTTACCTGGTGCTGCACGACCGTGGGTGAGGCGGACAGCACGATGACCCGCTCGCCGAGGTAGATGGCCTCGTCGATGTCGTGGGTGACGAGGCACCTGAAGCGATGCGTCTAGCCACCATCCGCACACCCACGGGCACCCGAGCGGCCCGGGTCGAGAACAATGTCGTCGTCCCGCTCGGCTATCAGGACGTGGGCGCGCTGCTCGCCGCGGCGGGGTCGCAGGACATCGACCGGATCCCGCCGGCCGGCGAGCCGGTACCCGTCGAGGACGTCGATTTCGCCCCGGTCGTCACCAGCCCATCGAAGATTAACTGCGTCGGGCTGAACTATCGCACGCACATCCTCGAGATGGGGCGCGACCTGCCCGAGCACCCCACGCTGTTCGCGAAGTTCGCCGACACGCTCATCGGCGCCCGGGACGAGATCGTCCTGCCGGCCACGAGCGCCGAGGTCGACTGGGAGGCCGAGCTGGGGGTCGTCATCGGCACCCCGCTGCGCCGGGCGACCCGGGAGCAGGCACTCGATGCCATCGCCGGCTACACGGTCGTCAACGACGTCTCTATGCGCGACTGGCAGTGGCGGACCACCCAGTGGCTGCAGGGCAAGGTATTCGAGCGCAGCACCCCGGTCGGGCCGTTCCTGGTCACGCCGGACGAGATCGACCATGCCCGGGACCTGGAGCTGCGCTGCGAGGTCGACGGCGTCGTCGTCCAGCGCACCCGCACCTCGGACCTGCTCTTCGACCCCGCGGCCACCGTCGCCTACATCAGCCAGTTCACCACGCTCCGCCCCGGCGACCTGATCGCCACCGGCACGCCGGGCGGGGTCGGCGCGGCCCGCAACCCCAAGGTCTTCCTGACGCCCGGGCAGACCCTACTGACCGTCGTCGAAGGCATCGGCGAGTGCCTCAACGTCTGCCGGGAGGAGAAGGAGTGAACGCCCCCCGGTGACCGACACCCTCGCCGGTCGCACGGCGTACCTCTCCGGCCGCCCGGCGCCCGACGTCGCCAGCACCGGCGAGAAGCCCCCGCCCGCTCTCCCGCGGTGGCTCTGACCGGGCGCGATTCCTGTGTGAAAGGACGACCTCACGAGGAGCGTCTCAGTTCAGCTAAGCGATCCTGTGTCGGAGTAGGTTTCCGGGATCGTTTCCCACCTGGGTGGGGTGGCGTGGGCGTGGAAGTGGAATCCTGCGCCCAGCGCTGCTCCGTGTGGCTGGTGGCCGGTGGTGGGTGTGCTGGTCGTGGTCACGTTCTGGTGCCGGTGGGCTGCGCGGGGCAGTTTCCGGTCCGTTGGTGCGTGTCCCTCCGGACGCTTGCCCGCCCGGCCGTGAGGTCGGGTGGGGGAGGGTGCCCCGCGTCGCCTGGGCGCGAGGCGTGCTGGCTTACGCGCGGTGGGGCCGGTCTTCGACCGGTCCACCCCGCTGGCTTTCGCGGTGGGGGTAACGACGGCTGCGGCTTCGAGCGTGTCCACGACCGACCGGATCACCATGTGCCCGCTGGTCTTGTCGATGACGGTCTTGGCCTGATGGGTGAGGCCGCGGGCGGCGATGCGCCGCCAGGCGCCGTGGTCGCGGTCGCCCTGCCAGCCGCAGGACGGGTGGGGGCAGATAGCCCACTTCCAGCCCGCCACGGTGGGCTGGTCCGGGGCTTTACGGTGCCGTAGCGGGGTCAGGCACTGCGGGCAGTGTTTGGAGGTGTTACGGGCGGGGACGGTGACCACCGCGACACCGGCCTCGGCGGCGAGGTGCCGGATGCGGTCGGCGATCTTCCCGCGTACCTGTTGGGACAGGCGCGTGTTCATGGTGCGGCCCATACCTCGGGCTTCCATCGACCGCAGATCTTCCAGATAGATCACGCTGGCCCCGGCCGCGATGGCCTGGTCGACGGTCCAGCGGGCGGCGGACCAGGCGAGGGCGTCGTTCAGGTTCGTGCGGCGGGCGGACACGTGCTGGATCTCGTCGCGCAGGACCGCGTGTTTCGCCCGTAGGTGTTCGTCGGGGCGGCCGTCGATGAGCCGCTGGTAGTGGTCGGCCTTGGTCTGCAGCTGCTCGCTCTGTCGGCGCAGCCGATGCTGTTTGGCCAGGACGCCGGCGGCGCGGAACTGGCCGCCGGCACCGAGCGCGGTGATCCGACCGTCCGGACGAAGTCGGAGGGTTCCGGCGGACAGGAGGGTGTTCAGGCCCCAGTCCACGCCCAGCGCCACCTCGTGCCCCGTGCGGCTGGCCTTCGGCACCGGATGCGTGTAGGCGAGATCGGCTCGCACCGTCCCGCCGGTGACGCGCAGGGTGGGTAGATGCAGCACTGCGCCCGCTGGAACCGTGGGTGGCAGGCTGATCGGGCAGGCCACCCACGTCCAGTCCCGATACGAACGCGGATCCGCCCGGGTCGGCAACTGCAGGCGCAGCAGCACCCGGCCCGGGTCGGTGTCGCTGCGTTCGATGGTGGCCTGCTGCCGGTCACACGCCGCCAACAACAACATCCGCGGGACCCTCGGGACGTCTTCCAACTCGAACACATCCACCGGCAACCGGCCGCTAGCGGCCAGGAACGCGGCGGCCTGCCGAGTACGACCCTTGATCACACTGGATGCCAGACCCTGCCCGCCCGGGATCGCAGCGCGGAGCTGCTCCCACTCGACGCCGGTGCGCTTACGCGGATCGACCGGCCAGGTCGACAGGATCCCGGCGGTCAGGTCGGCACGCCACTTCACCGACCGCAGAACACGCCCCGCCTGCTCCTGGACCATCCGCACGATCCGGTCATTGACCCTCACACCCGATGGCGGGGCGGCCGTCCAACCCAGCCGCCGCAACGCCATCCACGCATTCGACGGCAACCTCCGACCACCGGCATCCACCCCAGAGGCGAGCACATCAACATCGACCGCGTTGCAATGCGCACCAAGCAGGGCGCCCACCATGCCCGCCACCAGATCAGCACACCAACCGACCCGCTCCGCAAGCACCGCCCGGGACACGACCTCCCCGGACGCCTCATCCAGCCCCGTTCGCAGCAACCCACGAGCACACGCGGTCCGCACCGCCTCGCCCTCAGCCAACGCCAACTTCCGGCTCACCCGCCACCGTCCTGGCACCGCCCGGACTCGAATAACAGACAAGCCCAGCCTTCCGCCGACGCATCCCCAACAAAACGCCCGACAACGGAAATTCTATGACCACTGTGGATTAGCAATCAAATCGCTTAGCCTCTGCGCTCTTACCGATTCTGGTTCGATCTCGGTGCGACGCGCACGTGCGCGCGTTCGCCCTGCCTGCCGAAGAGGCTGAGGTACTCGACGGGACCGGAGCTCGTGGCCCCGAACCAGTGCGGGGTGCGGGTGTCGAACTCCGCAGCGTCTCCGGGTTGAAGGATGAGATCGTGCTCGCCGAGGACCAGGCGCAGCGTGCCGTTGAGGACGTAGACCCAGTCGTAGCCCTCGTGGGTGCGTAGGTCGGGTTCGCGATCGTCGTTCCCGGCCGGGAGGATGAACTTGTAGGCCTGGATGCCTCCAGGCCTACGGGTCAGCGGCAGGATGGTTGATCCGTCGCCGGCGGCGACGGGGCGCAAGTTGATGCGGGGATCACCGGTTGGTGGTGCGTCGACGAGCTCGTCGAGGGTGACACCATAGGCGCGGGCGAGCGGGAGGAGTTGCTCGAGCGTGGGGCGCCGCAGGCCCGCCTCAAGCCGGGACAACGTACTGACGGAAATGCCGGTTTCCTCGGCCAGGTCGGTGAGCGTGATGTCGCGGCGGGTCCGAAGCTGCTTCAGCCTCGGGCCGACGGCGTCGAGCGTGCGTTCCAGTTCGTCGTCCACGCTCCCAGTTTGCCATTTGGCAAAGAATTTTGCCCAACCGCTCGATGCGGGGTCAGGATCGTGCTGACCAGCGGAGACGGGTGAGGAGTTCGACATGGTCGGGCAGGCAGAGATCATGAGGGACGTGATCGTCGTCGGTGGCGGCGCGGCGGGACTGAGCGCGGCGCTGACGCTGGCGCGCTCGCGTCGCCGGGTGACGGTCGTGGACGCCGGCACACCGAGGAACGCGCCCGCCGAGGGCGTGCACGGCCTGCTGGCGCTCGACGGGCTGAGCCCGCTGGAGCTGCTCAAGCGTGGCCGTGACGAGGTCACCCGCTACGGCGGCGAGATCATCTCGGCCGAGGTGAGCGACGTGTCGGGCACGTCGCTGGGGTTCGCGGTGATGATGCGTGACGGCGGTGTGTTGCACGGGCGCCGGCTGCTGATCGCCACCGGGCTGGTCGACGAGCTGCCGGACATCCCGGGATTGCGGGAGCGGTGGGGGCGCGACGTGCTCCACTGCCCGTACTGCCACGGATGGGAGGTTCGCGACCGCGGGATCGGCGTGCTCGCCACCGGGCCGATGTCCCTGCACCAGGCGTTGCTGTTCCGGCAGTTGAGCAACGACGTGCGCTTCTTCTCCAACGACCATGATCTCGGCGACCAGGACCGGGCGAAGCTCGATGCGCTCGGCATTCCGACGATCCCCGGAGGCGTCTCGAGGCTGGAGATCGTCGACGACCGCCTGGCCGGCGTCCGCCTGGCCGACGACCGCATCGTCGAGGTCGAAGCCCTGGCCGTGGCGTCGCGGCTGGTCGCCCGCGCTGAGGTGTTCGCGAGAATCGGCATCCAGCCGACCGCGCACCCGGCGGGCTCCTTCATCGCCGCCGACCCGACCGGGCGTACGGCTGTGCCCGGGGTTTGGGTTGCGGGCAACTCCACCGATCTGTCCGCCCAGGTCGGCGCGGCCGCCGCGGACGGCGCGCGCGCCGCAGCGCACATCAACGCCGACCTCGTCGCCGAGGACGTCGACCGGGCTGTCGCCCGACTCTCGGACGCGGAGGCATCCCGATGACGCACGGATTCGACAAGGGCTACTGGGAACAGCACTGGCACCGGACGCACGGCGACCACCCCGGCTCCATGGCCGGCAATCCGCCGAACCCTTATCTCGCCCGGGAGACCGGCGGCCTGGCGCCGGGCACGGCGCTGGACGCCGGGTGCGGCGCCGGCGCCGAGGCGATCTGGCTCGCCTCCCGGGGCTGGCACGTCACCGCAGCCGACATCGCCACCGAAGCCCTCGCCCACGCCGCCGGGCGCGCAACCAACAGCGGGGTGTCCGAACGCGTGCGGTGGGTCCAAGCGGACCTGACCGTCTGGCACCCCGACTCGCGGTTCGACCTGGTCACCACGCACTACGCGCACCCGGCGATGCCGCAGCTGGCCTTCTACGACCGTGTTTCCGCGTGGGTGGCGCCCGGCGGCACCCTACTGATCGTCGGGCACCTGCACGCCTCGGGAGCCGTGGGGCACGGGCACCACCCGCCCGCCGAGGCTTCAGTCACCCTCGCCGACATCACCACTGGCCTGGACAGCACCCAATGGGAGATCACCACCGCCGAACAGCATCTCCGCACGGTCCCCGGCCCCGGAGGCCGGGCGGTTCCACTGCACGACGTCGTCGTACGCGCCACTCGGCGCAACTGACCACACCACAGCGATCGGCGCGGATCGTGGCATGATGCCCGGCATGTCTGGTCGTGCGCAGAGCTTTGGCGCGGTGGCGGAAGCATACGAACGCTTCCGGCCGGGGTATCCCGTGGCGGTTTTCGACATGGTGATGACGTACGCGGGTCAGCCGGTTCGGACCGCCCTTGAGATTGGCGCCGGGACAGGCAAAGCCACCCGTCTGTTCGCTCAACGGGGAGTCACGGTCACCGCGAGCGAGCCTGACGGGGCCATGCTCGACGAGCTGCGTCGGCACGTGCCAGCGAACGTCAGGACCGTGCAAGCCGCGTTCGAGGACGTGCGACCCGGCGAGAGCTACGGGCTGGTTTATGCGGCAGCAGCGTTGCACTGGACCAACCCGCAGGGGCGGTGGCCGCGCCTGGCCGCGCTCCTCGAGCCGGGTGGCGTGTTCGCCTCGTTCGGCGGACCGCTCCGGCTGGCTGACCCGGCCGTGGAGGAAGCTGTGCGCGCGGCCCGGGCACCATTCTTGGACAGCGACGAGGTCCCGTCTCCCGATGGGACGCCTCCGGGGCATGAGATGCAGTGGCCCGGCACGGAGCTGCAACGGTCCGAGTGGTTCGCCGATGTTCAGCAGTCCGAGATCGAGCGGCGATTGACGATGAGCGCTCGCGACTACGTTGGCCTGCTCTCGACCATCTCGGCTTATCTCGAACTGCCGACCTCCGACCAACAGCAGGTATACGGCCGGATCATGCAGGTGTTGCCCGAGGCGGTCGAGGTTTCCGCAGATATCACCGTCCATCTCGCGCGTCGCCGCGAGCAGTAGTGCCTCGACAGAGTCGGATGGCCGCCCCGATCTCGGCGATGGTCGCAGCCGGGTGCCGGGCCAGGCGGGCGTCCGCCCGGTGGTTCTCGGTGCGGACGCCCGTGGGTGGAAGGTTCGGCGGTGCCGTGCTCAGGCGTAGCTGAGCGAGAAACTGTTGGAGACGAAGGAGGACTGGCCGGCGGTGCCGGTCAGCTCGAAGCCGAACTGGATGTCGCCGACGGTCACGTCGCCCCACCAGCCCTGGGTGCGCAGCCACCGCATGATCGCCAGGACGTCGACGGTGCCGGAGTTGGTGACGCTGGTCCGGACGAACGAGAAGACGGCGTTGCTGCCGTTGGAACCACGGAAGACGTTCCAGGTGTGGCCGCCGACGTTGACGTTGCGCGCGTCGGGGACCGCGCCGTTGCCGTCGTACGAACTCGCGATCGGGCCAACGGCGCCGGCCTGGTTAGCCCAGATCATGACCTCGTAGGCGTGGTTGTTGGCCCAGATGTCGTAGGCGGTCGCGTAGTCGCCACCACTTGGCACGGTGACGTTGAACGAGCTGCTCACAGAGCTCAGGGAGCTCAGCGTGCGGTTGAGGGTTCGGCCGGTGTGCGGGTAGGACTTGACGCCGCTGGTGCGCGGGTGGTTGGCGACGACGCCCCAGTTGGTGCCGGTTCGCGCCCAGATCGTCTGGGGGCCGGCGCCGGAGCCCCAGACATCGTTGTTCAACGTGTAGCCGTTGTTCGTCCACGAGTCCCACTGGCCGCTGGCGACCCAGGCCGCGTCGGAGGGCACACCGTTGGTGGGGGGCGGGGTCGGACTGTTGGTGGGCGTCGGCGTGCTCGTGGGGCCGGACACGCCGCCGGTGCAGGTGACGCCGTTGAGGGTGAAGGTCGCGGGCAGCGGGTTGCTGCTCGTCCACGAGCCGTTGAAGCCGAATGACGTGCTCGCGTTCGTCGCCAGGGAACCGTTGTAGCTGACGTTCTTGGCGGTCACCTGGGAGCCGCTCTGGGTGACGGTGGCACTCCAGGCCTCGGTCACCTTCTGCCCGGCCGAGTAGGACCAGACCAGGGTCCAGGCGGTAACCGGGCTGCCAAGGTTGGTGATGGCGACGTCCGCTCCGAAGCCGCCCGGCCACTGGTTGCTGACCGTATAGCGGACGCTGCAGCCGGTGGCTGCCGAGGCGGGGAGAGCCGTGAGGATGCAGGCCCCGAACGCAACCGTGGTGGCCGCTGCCAGGGCGAGAGTACGCCTTCGCATGGGATGTGACCTTCCAGGAGTCGAATACCGGGTCGTCGGGGAGGCTGTCGACGGGCGTTGGCCGCCGAGGTGCCACCGCGTGCCGCCGGTGGAGCGCACGGCGCGACGGCGGGTCGGCCCGGACTGGTCACGACAAGGCACCGGACTGGGTCGATGGTCCCGGTGTGGTGACCCCGATTGGGAGCGTGCCCTCCGCCCCTCGGCAAAAGATAGCAGTTCATCGATGCATGCTCAAGGAATGCCAGCGCGCCCTGCCCACCGAGAGCTCATATAGTCACGCGGATGAACCTGGAACAGGTCCGGCAGGCATATGCGTCCCTCGCAGAGCTCTACATCGAGATGTTCGGCACCAGCCAGCAGGTACACCCCGACGACCTCGCCTTCATCGGGCGACATCTGGCGGGCCGACCCGGCACCGTGCTCGATCTGGGCTGCGGGCCGGGCCATATCACCGGTTACCTTCGCTCGCTGGGCGTCGACGCAACGGGAATCGACATGGTCCCCGAGTTCATCGCCCATGCGCAGGCGGCCCACCCGAACGGCAGGTACCAACTCGGGTCGCTAGAAGATCTCGCCGTTGCCAACCACTCCATCGCCGGCATCCTGGCCTGGTACTCGTTGATCCATCTACCGCCGCACAACCTCGACGGCGTGCTCGCTGAGTTCCGACGAGCAATGGCCCCGGCCGGAACGTTGGTGATCGGTCTCTTCGTCGGTGACGAGGTCGCCGCCTTCGACCACAAGGTCGTGACCGCCTATCGCTGGCCCGTCGACGAGTTCTCCGCGCGATTGGCGCGCGCCGGCTTCACCGAAGTTGAGCGCCTCAAGCGGCCCAGCGATGGCACTCATCGGCCGCACGCCGCCATCGCGGCAATCGCAACCGACGGGTGAGCTGAGTCGCGAGCCGGTAGCCCGCTCAGCAGTCAAACACCGACCAGCAGATGTCGTTCCGCAACCGCTGGTCATCGAGCACGAGCTCGCGAATCGCCGCCGAGAGTTGGTCACGCTGCCATCGGCACTCGAGTCGTCCTGCGGCATCGCTCTCGCCTTCCGGCACGGCAGCACGTGCGGCCTTGATCGCATAGGCGGCCGCACCGAGTTCGTGCGCAGCGACGTGTGCGACGACCCCCGCCTGGCCAGCAGCGTACGCGGCGTGCCGTGCAGCCCCGCGCAGGTCTCTGGCCGCGCCCATCGCATGGCCGCCCGCCGCGCGAGCCTGCATCATCGTGACCTCTCCACGCACCCAGGCACGGGCGTGCTCGATCGCTTCACGTGGTCGTGGGTCCGTGGGCTGAACCGCCTCGAACAGGTGAAGGACGTGCTCCGCGCACGACGCCGCCCAGAGAGCGAGGAGATGGTGATTCGAATCGGTGAGGGTCCCACCGCGACGGAGCGTGATGAAGCGAGGGTCCCGAACCTTCGGGAGGATCATGGTTGGTCGCTCCTTCTCAGGGACCGGCCGCAACCTCTACCGTAGCGGCCCGGCCGGCTGCGGTGCTCCACCACGGCAGCCGGCCGATGACTCTTGGCCTGTTGAAAACTGCCAGGCGGTGCGATGGAATAGTCGAAATGTTTCACCATCGATCCTCGCGGATGAAGCGCCATCCAGCCCGCAACAGTTGTCGTTGTTGTTCCGCACCCCTCATGGAGGCAGCGCATGTCAACTCATCGGCACGAGGTCGACCGACGCACCCTGTTCAAGGCAGGTCTGGGTACGGGGATCGCGGCGATCGTCGGCACTGAACTGCTCTCGGCGACACCAGCGGGTGCCGCACCCAGCCCGATGTTCCCCTGGGTCATCGACTGCGACACCTGGGGCGCGCGTCCGTCACGGGGGGCGATTCAGATCACCGGCAACGTCACCAACAAGATCATCCTGCACCACATGGCGTTCCCGAACGTCACGGACTACTCGCGCGACCACGCGATGCAACTGGCGCGGGACTGCCAGAACCTGCATATGGACGTCAACGGCTGGGCGGACACCGGACAGCACTTCACGGTCAGCCGTGGCGGCTACGTGCTGGAGGGTCGCCACCGCAGCCTGGAGACGCTCGACGCGGGCGCGCACCAGGTCAGCGCCGCACACTGCCCGGGCGAGAACGGAAACGCGATCGGGATCGAGAACGAGGGCACGTACATCACCGAGACGCCGCCTGACGCGCTGCTCGACGGGCTGGTGAGGTTGTGTGCCGCGGTGTGCCAGCAGTTCCGGCTGCAGCCATGGGACATCTTCGGCCACGGGGACTTCTACAACACCGAGTGCCCGGGCACCGCCTTCTACCGGTTGTTCCCGATGGTGCGCTCGCGTGTCGCGGCAGCACTCGGTAGCCAACAGCCGGACATCCCCGCACGCCGGTGGCCCGACATCTGGCGTTTCGTCGACGGCCCGGTGGTGAAGGTCGCGCAGTACCTGCTCGCGGACCTCGGGTACCCGCTGATCCCGAACGGCGACTTCGGCTACGACATGAATGCCGTCGTCGCCGACTTCCAAGCCAACCACGGCATTCGGGTCGACCCGGACGCGACCTTCGACGCGGCCACCTGGGAGGCGCTTGTGCCGACGCTCGACAAGCACGCCAGCGGTCTTCCCGTCAACGCGCTGCAGTACCTGCTCGGCCGTAAAGGGTACGGCGGCGTCACGGTGAGCGGCGAATTCGACCACAGCACCATGAAGGCGGTCCAGGACATGCAGCGCCTGCACGGCCTCGTACCCAACGGCAAGGTCAACGTGGACACGTGGTGCGCGATTGTCGGCGGCTCAGTTCGTTCGGCCTTCCGGCACTGAATGCCGCCCTGCTGGCTGGTTTCAGCCGTTTGTGGTAGCGGCGCCTGGCGCCGCTACCACAAGGGACGCGTCACCAGCCGCCGGGATTGCAGCCCGACTCGCGGGAAATGCCCGAGCCGGTGTCCGGGTAGCCACCGAACCGCTCGTTGTGCAGACGGGCGAAGAAGTAGCACATCGCCTCGCACTCCGCGTCCAGCACCGCCACCGCGGGGTCGGCGTGGACCGCGTTGTAGAACTCCTGGCCTGCCGCGACGATGAACCCGCGGCAGTACAGGAAGCCGTCGTCCGAACCGTCGGTGTGCTCATGGACCTCTTGCCGATCGAGGTCGTACAGCTTTCGCTCGACCACCCGGTCCAGGTCCGTCAACTCCGCGCTCGACAGGTCGGCACACATCCCCCGCAGCTGCGCCAGAAACCGATCCATCCAGGCATCGAGGGCGTGGAGGCTGTCGTTACCGTCGTCCGCTGCGGGATCACGCCCGACCAGCGCCTGCCGAACGTGCGCCTGCTCGGACCCGCACGTCGCCCACGCCGACTCGACCAACCCCCAGAACCGGGCCTCCTCGGCTGCGGTCGGCACCCGGCCCACACCGTTCGTCGTCACGGACGGGAGAGTATCGGGACCCACCGACATCGGCTCTCAAGGTGGCGGTGCGGAACGTTTCACATCGCGCAGGTGTGGGAACGCGGCGAGCACCTGCCACTGGCCGGCGTCCACCGGGCCGTAGCTGAGCGTGCCCCCGTACGCCTCGACGTCCGCGGCCAGGCTGCGCAGCCCGTATCCGGGCGTGTCGCCGGGCGGTGGTTCCGGGCGGGCCGGGCCGCCGCCCGGAGCGCGGGTGCTCAGCACCGACAACCGGGTCCGTTCCGCGTCCCGCTCGACGCGGAACGTCAACCGGGTGCCGGGGCCGGCATGGCGCAGCGCGTTGGTGGCCGCCTCAGCGATCAGCCGGCGCGCCACCACCAGCACCGGTTCGGGGAGCGCTGCCAGCGTCTCCGGCAGCCCGTCCGGTACGTTCAGCCCGGCCGCGCGCAGCTGGTCCAGCCGCTCGGTGAGATCGTCTCTGGTCGCTACCGCAACCTGACGGTCGAGGGCGGCGACCGTCTGCCGGATCTCGCCGAGGGCCGCCCGCCCCGCGCCGAGTACCCGCTCGACTCGGTCCCGTTGCGGCGCGGCCAGTCCACCGCCGACCCGCAGCGCCTCGGTCTGCACCAGCATGACTGTCAACGTGTGGGCGAGCGTGTCGTGCAGCCGGCGCGCCAGGTGTTCCCGCTCCTCCGCTACCGTCCGCTCCTCCGCCGCGATCCGCCGCTCCAGCCGCAGCCGGGTCTGCTCCGCCACCAACGCCGTGCGCTGCCGCAACTGCTTGCCCCGCTCGACGCCGGCCAACCAGGCGACGGTGAAGGCCACGAACGCCAGCAGCCCGCCCTCGACCAGGCCCCGGTGTGGGAGGCTCGCGGCCGCCACGGCCACCGTCACCGCCCCGCACAGGCCCCACCGTACCGCCGCCGACCGGCCGTTGGCCGCCGCTGTGTAGAGCGCCAGCATCGCGGGCAGGTAGCCGATCGTTCGGGAAACGCCGACCAGCATGTGCACCGAGGTGGCCAACCCCACCACGGCCAGCACCAGCCCCGGGGCGGTCCGCCGGACCACCAGCGGGAGGATCTGTTCCGTCGCCAGCACCACGGAGAGCGGGTCCCCGGAGGTTGCGCCGCTCGCCAGGAACAGGCCGGCCGCCAGCGCGGGCAGCGTGAGGTCCACCACGAGCTGCCAGTGGCGCCGTACCCATCGGGTCGTCCGGTCCCGGAGCTGCTCGACCAGCCGGGGCGGCCGGGCACCTGTCGACATCATGTCTCCTTCCGCCGGATCGGTACGATCTGCCGGTGATCCGGCTTGCCATCGTTGACGATCAGGCTCTGGTCCGGGAAGGGCTGGCCCTGATCCTCGATGCCCAGCCGGACATCGAGGTGGTGGCCGTGCTGCCGGACGGTCCGGCGTTGCTGGACCTGATGCGGCGGTCCGAGGAGCCCGCCGACGTGACTTTGTTGGATCTCTATTTGCCGGGCCTGGACGGCGTCCAGGTGCTGCGCCAGCTCCGGTCGCGCGCTCCCGCACCGACCACGCGGGTGCTGATGCTGACCACCATCGGGCGGGCCACCGACATCCAACGGGCGTTGGCCGCCGGGGCGGACGGCTTCGTGTTGAAGGACGCCACCGGGGACGAGCTGGCCGCCGCCGTCCGGGGCGCGTACGCGGGGGTCACCGCGCTCAGCTCCTCGGCCGCGCGGGTGCTCTGGCCGCAGCGCTGCCCCGCCGACGCCGACGAAACGGCCACCCTGGACGGTACGGCGGGACGCAGCCTCGACTCGCCCGCTGCCCGGGTTGCTTCGCTCACCGCCCGGGAGCGCGAGATCCTCGACCTGCTCGGTCAGGGGCTGGCGAACCAGGAGATCGGCCGGGCCCTGCACCTGGCCGAGCGGACGGTGAAGACGCACGTCAGCAGCGTGCTGGCGAAGCTGGGGGTAACCAACCGCACCCAGGCCGCCCTGCTGGTCCGGGACTTACCGGACTGAGTCGCCAGCTGAGCCCACATCACGGGCCCGGCCCGAAAGACGTAGGCCGGCTATGTCCTTCGCCGGTTCCGGCGGCCGCCGGGGAGCGAAATGCTGACCGGGTCCATCGGTGATCCGTGAGGAGAATTGTGTCCCCGTCCGATCCGACCCATCGTCGTCCCGCCTCCCGGCGGCGGATCCTGCGCGGCCTGCTGGTCGGCGTACTCGTGTTGACCGCCTTCTGCTACGTCAACAACACCACCTTGCTGGCCGGCTCCGACGGAGCCCGCCCGCTGCTGCTGGCGCACCGGGGGCTGGCCCAGACCTTCGGCTTCGAGGGGATGACCAACGACACCTGTACGGCCGAGCGCATCGACCCGCCCGAGCACCCGTACCTGGAGAACACGATCGCGTCGATGCGGGCGGCCTTCGACGCGGGCGCCGACATCATCGAGTTCGACATCCAACTCACCAAGGACGATCGCCTGGCGGTCTTCCACGACCACACGCTGGAATGCCGGACCGACGGGGTCGGCAAGGTCCGTGACCACACCCTCGGCGAGCTGCGCCGGCTGGACATCGGCTACAAGTACACCCCCGACGGCGGCGCCACGTTCCCGTTTCGTGGCAAGGGCGTCGGCCTGATGCCCACCATCGAGGAGGTGACCACCACCTTCCCCGACCGGGAACTACTGGTCGACGTCAAGAGCGGCGACCCGGTCGAGGGGGAACGGCTCGCCGACTACCTGGCGGCCCTGCCCGCTGCGCAGCTCAGGACGATCACCGTGTACGGCGGTGAGGCGCCCATCGCCGCGTTGGCGGCCCGGCTGCCGCAGGTGCGGGTGTTGTCCATGGCCACCCTCAAGGGCTGCCTGTACCGGTACTTCGCGGTCGGTTGGACCGGTTACGTGCCGGCGGCCTGCCAGAACCGGGAGCTGCACATCCCCGAGACGTACGCGCCCTGGCTGTGGGGCTGGCCGAACAAGTTCGTCGACCGGATGGGCAAGCACCACAGCCGTGTCGTCATCGTCGCCGGTAATGGCAGTTTCTCGGAGGGCTTCGACAGCGCCGACGACTGGAAGCGCCTTCCGGCTGGGTATGCCGGAGTGGTCTGGACCAACCGGATCGACCGGGTGGCACCGCTACGCGACCAGAGCTGAGCGGCAACGGTGCGGCGTGGCCGGAAGCGAGCCGGCGTGCACTGCGCGCGAATGCGTTCCGGTCGCCCGCCGCACGGCATGGCGTACGAGAATCCTCGAAGAAATCTCCACGGAGAGTGTCGGATCGAGGCGGCGGCGTTCGTAGCAGGGGTGAAAGGCGGCCCGAGGGGGCGGCCACCCGACGGCAGGAGATGATCCCGATGGCGCAGTACCTGATTTCCGTTCTTCACGACCGGAGCGACCTGGCCACCGCGGAGGAGATGGCCGCGATCGACGCCTTCAACGAACGGCTCGTGGCCGAGGGTCACTGGGTCTTCGCCGGCGGCCTCACGTCGCCCAGCACGGCCACCGTCGTCGACGGTCGGCACGGGGAGGCCGTGTTCAGCGACGGGCCCTATCTCGAGTCGAAGGAGTGGATCATCGGCTTCTGGATCATCGAGGCGCCCCACCTCGACGTGGCGCTCCGGCTCGCCGCCGAGGGATCGAAGAGCTGTAACCGGAGGGTCGAGCTGCGGCCGGTCCTGGGCGAGTGACCGACGTCAACGAGATGATCACCCGGGTCCACCGCGAGGAGTGGGCCCGGGTGGTCGCGACCCTGGCCAGGCGCCTCGGCGACCTCGACATCGCCGAGGAGATGGCCGCCGAGGCGTTCGCGACCGCCGTCGAGCGCTGGCCGGTCGACGGTGTCCCGCCGAGTCCCGGCGCGTGGCTGACCACCACCGCCCGCCGCAAGGCGATGGACCGGATCCGGCGCGAGGCCAGGCGCGAGGAAAAGCACAAGGAGGCGCTGATGCTGGCCGACACCCCCGAGCCGCTCGGCGCCGTCGACGACGACCGGCTCCGCCTCATCTTCACCTGCTGTCACCCCGCTCTCGCCATGGAGGTACGGGTTGCGCTGACCCTGCGGATGGTCGGCGGGCTCACCGTGCCCGAGATCGCCCGTGCGTTCCTGGTCCAGGAGGCCGCCATGGGCCGGCGGATCACCCGCGCGAAGGCGAAGATAAAGGTAGCCAAGATCCCCTATGGCGTGCCGTTCCGCGAGGACCTTCCGGCCCGGGTCACCGGGGTGCTTGCCGTCCTCTACCTGATCTTCAACGAGGGCTACCTGGCCTCCGGCCCCGAGAAGGAGCCAGTCCGAACCGACCTGACCGCCGAGGCGATCCGGCTGACCCGGCTGGTCCGTGCCCTGATGCCGGCGGACGGCGAGGTCGCCGGACTTTTGGCGCTGATGCTCCTGACGGAGGCCCGCCGGGCCGCGCGGGTGTCGGCGAGCGGTGAGCTCGTCTCCCTCCCCGAGCAGGACCGCGGCGCCTGGGACCGCAAGCTGATCGCCGAGGGCCACGCCCTGGTCCGCGCGCGCCTCGCCGCCGGCCAGGCGCCGGGGCGCTACCAGATCCTCGCCGCGATCAACGCCGTCCACACCGACGCCCGCGACGTCCGTGACACCGACTGGTCGCAGGTCGTCGCCCTCTACGACCAGTTGGTCCGCCTCGACCCCTCGCCGATCGCGCGGCTCAACCGGGCGATCGCGGTCGCCGAGCTCGACGGCCCACAGGTCGCCCTGGCGGAGGTGGACGGTCTGCCGCTGGCGGACTACCACGCCTTCCACGCCACCCGCGCCGACCTGCTGCGCCGGCTGGGCCGGAGCGAGGAGTCGCGGGCGGCGTACGACCGGGCCATCGGGCTGGCCGGCAACAGCGGCGAGGCGGCGTACCTCATCCGTCGCCGCGACCAACTGGCCGGCCCGTGAACCGCACCACCCACGCCTGCCTCGGGGCTCCACCTCCTTGACCGCTCAACCCATCGCTTGGTATCAATCTTTTCAGCATTGGCTCCAGGGGTCGGCGTCGACCGGATCAGTGACGGCGACTGTCCGCCCCCTGGTGCCACCGCCGTATTCAGCACCACCACCCCGACCGCCGGAATGGAACCCTCCCCCACCGGCGTCGCACGACATCGAGGCACTCACCAACCCCCAGGAGGTCTCATGCTCAGGCGTATCGCCAGCGTCCTTGGCGCTGCCGTCCTCGGCGCAGCCGTCATCAGCGGCCCCGCCACCCCCGCGGCTGCGGCGGTCACCCCCAGCCTCACCGCCACCATCGCCCTCAACAACTGCTCCGCCTCCCTGGTCCGCTACCCCACCTCGCTCGACACCGACCGGGCCATGATGCTGACCAACGGCCACTGCTACGAAGGCGGCATGCCCGCCAACGGCGTCGTCCTGCAGAACAAGACCAGCACGCGGTCCGGCACCCTGCTCAGCTCCAGCGGCAGCTCTCTCGGCACGGTCCGGGCCGACACGCTGCTCTACGCCACGATGACCGGCACCGACGTCTCGCTCTACCGCCTCACCACGACCTTCGCCGCTCTGAAGAGCAGCTACGGCGTCACCGCGCTGACCATCACCAACACCCACCCGGTCGACGGCAGCAGCATGTTCATCCCGTCCGGCTACTGGAAGCGGACCTGGAACTGCAGCATCAACGGATTCGTGGCCACCCTCAAGGAAGACCAGTGGACCTGGCGCGACTCCATCCGCTACAACACCGGCTGCAACACCATCCACGGCACCTCCGGCTCGCCCATCGTGGAGGTTTCCACCGGCAAGGTCATCGGCATCAACAACACCGGCAACGACAACGGCGGACTGTGCACCCTCAACAACCCCTGCGAGGTTGACGCCAACGGCACCAAACGCGCGTACCAGGGGCAGAGCTACGGGCAGGAGGTCTACTGGTTCACGACCTGCCTCAACGCAAGCAACCAGATCACCCTGACCATCAGCGGCTGCCTGCTCACCAAGCCCGCGTAACCGCACCGCCCGCTGCACCGGACCATCGCCGTGGCCGCCGAGGCGCTTCCCCGAAGCGCCTCGGCGGCCCGCTTGGTGCGCAGCGCGGATCAGGGTCTGCAACTCACGCGGGTCGGGACGAATTCTCCGCTCGTGCAACCTGCGGACGGGATTCTTACATGGACCAGGCATGAGCATGTGCAGCGAGCGGACCGGGCAGTCGGCCCGGGCACGGGGCGACCAGCCCGGCGGGGAGTCGGCATGAGCGACGCACCGAACGGATTCCGCGAGTATGCCGCAGCCCGGCGGGGTGCGCTGCGCCGCACCGCGTACCTGCTGTGTGGCGACTGGTATCTCGCCGACGACCTCGTGCAGGACGCGCTGGCCGGCCTGTTCGTCCGTTGGCGGCGGGTACGGGCCGGCGGCGAGGTCGACCCGTACGTGCGTCGCATGCTCGTCAACGGGTATCTGGCCACGCACCGGCGCGGGTGGCGGCGTGAACTCGCCGTTGCCGACCTGCCTGAGACCGCCGCGCCCGGGCACGGCGACGACGGCACTCGCGATGTGCTGCTGCGGGCGCTGTCCGACCTGCACCCGTCACAGCGCGCGGTCGTCGTGCTGCGTTACTGGGAGGACCTGTCGGTCGAGCAGACGGCGACGGTGCTGGGATGCAGCACCGGCAACGTGAAGAGCCAGGCCGCCCGTGGCCTGGCGCACCTACGCGCGGCGCTGGGGCGGTCCGGCGCACTGGAAGGAGAACCGGCATGACAGTCCACGAGGAAGAAGTGCGCGCCGCGCTGGCGGTGCTCGTCGCCAACGAACCCGGCCTGCCCAGCGGGACAGCGGACATCGAGCGGCGTGGGACGCGCCGCCGCGTCCGCCGCCGTGTCGCGGTCGGCGCGCTGGCGGCGGTGCCGCTGCTCGCCGGCGCGGTCGCCGTAGCGGTGTGGCCGGCTGCGCCGCCTCGGCAGGTCGCCCAGCTTCCCTCGTCGCCGCCCGCGGTGGCCGACCCCAACGCCGGATCGCAGCTGGCCATCGGATTTCCGGTGGGCAGCGCGGTCGACGCCGTGTCAGACGCGCTGCCGGCCGGAGTGTCGCTCGCGGAACTGCCCATGGACGTGGGTTGGCGAACGGACGGCTCGTTGGCCCTGCCACTGTCCAGGGGCGGGGAGCTGACCTTGACGGTCGGGAACGGCACCTGCGTCGTCAGCGCGCCCCACCTGAACGTCGCGCAGGCCGAGGCCGCGGCGGACGCGGTGTGCGCAGCGTGGCGGGCGGCAGGCTCCCCGCCGGTGGTTCCCGCCGGTCCGGCCGGGCCGGAGCAACCCGAGCTGGCCACCCGGTAGCCGCGCCCGGCGGCTGAACGCGGCTGCTGCCCCGCTGAGCTGCGGCGCGGCCTCGCTGCGCGACGTCGCCGGGTCAGCCGGTCGCACCCCCGTCAACGCGCCGGCCCTGGGTTGAGCAGGATCGACGACCGGTTCAACGGCCTGCGCGCTGCTCCCCGAGCGCCACTGGCGCCGGCCGTAGCCTGATCTCCACGGCGGTGCCCGGCGCGAGATCCGACAGCCGGCTGCTGTCGACCTGCGCGACGACCAGCGTGTCGTCCGCCAAGGCGACGGTGACCCGGCTGGTGGCACCGAGGAAGCTCGCCGCGAGCACCCGGCCCGCCCCGGTCTCATCGGCCACCACCTCGACCGATTCAGGTCGGACCAGGGCGGTCACCTCGGCGGCGTCGTACGCCGAGGCGGCGTCCGGGTCGATCAGCGGCAGCCGGGAACCGAGCACGTGCACGTCGGTCCCCGAGACCCGGCCCTGCAGCCGGTTGCTCAGTCCCACGAAATCCGCGACGAACGCGCTCGCCGGACGCAGGTAGACCTCGGCGGGCGTCCCCACCTGCTCCAACCGCCCGGCACGCATCACCCCGACCCGATCGGCCACCGCGAGCGCCTCCTCCTGATCATGGGTGACGAGCAGGGTGGTGGTGCCGACCTCGATCTGGATCCGACGGATCTCGTCGCGCAGCTGTACGCGTACCTTGGCGTCGAGCGCGGACAGGGGCTCGTCGAGCAGCAGCACCCGTGGCCGGATCGCGAGCGCCCGGGCCAGCGCCACGCGCTGCTGCTGGCCGCCGGAGAGCTGGTGCGGGTACCGGCCGGCGTGTGATCCGATCCCCACCAGGTCAAGCATCTCGCCGGCGCGCTCGCGTCGCTCGCCGGCCGGCCGCCCGCGTAGGCGCAGCCCGAACTCGACGTTCTCCCGCGCGGTCAGGTGCGGGAACAAGCTGTACGACTGGAACACCATGCCCATGTCCCGGCGGTTCGCCGGCACGGTCGTGGCGTCGATCCCGTCGACCAGCACCCGCCCGCTGTCGGCGTCCTCCAAGCCGGCGAGGATCCGCAGCGCGGTGGTCTTGCCGCAGCCGGAGGGGCCCAGCAGTGCGACCAGCTCACCCGGGGCGAGGTCGAGGTCGAGTCCGTCGAGCGCCGGTACCGCGCCGAAGCGGCGGCGTAGGCCCTGCAGTCGTACCGCCACGCCCCGCCGGTCGTCTCGGCCTGCGGACGGGGTGACGACATCGGTGGATCCGGTCAAGAGAGCTCCTTGGTGGGGGTCCGGTGCCGGCCGCGCCCGACGAGGGACAACAGGAACAGCAGCGCGAAGGCGAGCAGCAGCGCCGCCAGCGACACCGCCACCGACATCGTCGCGCTGCTCTTGCCGAGCAGGTTGATGGCCACCTGGAGGTTTACCCGGCTGAGCAGAGACGCGACGGTGAACTCCCCGAGCACGAGCGCGACGGTGAGGAACGCGGCGGAGAGCACCGCTGAGCGGATGTTGGGCAGCACCACCCGCCACATCACCGTGCCCCAGCCCGCGCCGAGGCCGCGCGCCGCTTCGGACAGGGTGCGTACGTCGATCGCGGACAGCCCGGCGTCGAGCGCCCGGTAGGCGTAGGGCAGCACGAGGACGGTGTAGGCGAAGGTGAGGGTGAGCGGGGAGCCGCCGAGGAAGTACGTGACCCAGGCGTACACCGGGGCGAGGCCCACCACGAGCACGATCGCCGGGATCGTCAGCGGCAGCAGGCAGACGAACTCCACCACCCGGTGTAGTGCGGGTAGGCGGAGCCGGACCCAGATCACGGTGGGCACCAGCAGCACCAGTGTGAGCAGCACGGTGAGCCCGACGAGCCCGAACGAGGCGACGATGCCGTCCCACAGGTCGGGGTAGGTGTCGCCGAGCCGGCGCCAGTCGACGAGCAGCCGCCAGGTGTCCAGCGACAGCGTCCCGCCGGCGCCCCTGGTGGTGAACTCCAGCATGCCCAGCATCGGCAGGAGGAAGAAGAGGCCGAGCCCGGTGAGGACAGTCCAGCGCAGGACGCGCTGGCGACGGGCCCGCCGACGGATCACCCCAGCCATCGCGCGGCCCGCCGTTGCAGCAGCGTGTAGAGCCCCATGACCACGGCGACGACCAGCACCATGCCCAGTGCCATAGCCTTGCCGATATTCTGCTGCCCCAGCACGACCTCGCTGGTGAGCGCGCTGCGGATCTGCAACGGTGCGATCGGACTGCCCTGGCTGACCAGCGCGGCGGCGGTCGCGTACGCCGAGAAGGCGTTGGCGAACAGCAGCAGCGCCGCCCCGAGGAACGCCGGGGTGAGCAGCGGTCCACCGACCATCCGCCAGTACTGCCAGGTCGAGCCGCCGAGGCTGTCGGACGCCTCCCGCCACTGCGGGCGGATGCCGTCGAGCGCGGGCAGGAACACGATGACCATCAGCGGCACCTGGAAGTAGGTGTAGACCAGCGCCAGACCGGGCAGGTCGAACAGCCACACCCCGCTGGAGTAGATGTCGATGCCCAGCCGATCGCGCAGGAATTCCGTGACGAAGCCGCTCAGTCCGAGGGTGGCGATGAACGCGAAGGCGAGGGTCACCCCGCCGAACTGGGCGAGCACCCCGCACGCCGCGCTGACTGTCCGCCGCAGCAGCCCGCCCTCGCGGGCCGTGACCAGGGCGTAGGAGAGCAGGCCGCCGAGGACCGCGCCGATCAGGGCGGTGCCGGCGGACAGCAGGATGCTGCGCAGGAAGGCGTTGACGATGTAGCTGTCGGCCAGCGCCATCAGGTTGTCGAGGGTGAAGCCGCCGTCATCGCTGGTGACCGCGCCGACCACCACCACGAGGGTGGGGATGGCGAGGAACACCGCGATGAACGCGAAGAACGGGACGACGCCGAGCAGGCTGCGACCGCGGCGCAGCATCGGGGTTCGCCCGGGACGGGGGCGGATCCCGGGCGCGTCGGCCACGGGATCCGCCGGGTGGGTCAGGCTGCTCATCGGAGGCTCAGCCGATGACCTTGGCCCAGTTCGCCGCGAGGTAGTCCTTGGCCTGCTTGGTCTGCGCCTCGGTCAGGAACACGGGCGTGCCGGTGTAGGTCGGCAGTTCGGCGTACGCGGTCTGGTCGAGGGTCCCGGCCTGCTGCATGGCCTCGGCCCGCACCGGCCGCGCGCCGCCCTTGAGCCAGAGGTTCTGGCCCTCGTCGGAGTAGAGGAACTCCTGCCAGAGGCGGGCTGCGGCGGGGTGCGGAGCGTCGACGTTGATCGCCTGGACGTAGTAGGAGCCGAGCACCGCGTTGGCCGGCACGACCGTCTTCCAGTCGACCTTGCCCTGCAGTTTCTTGCCCTGCGCGACGTTGAGGTAGTCCCAGTCGATGACCAGCGGGGTCTGACCGGACTCGATCGTGGCCGGGGTCGGATCCACCGGCAGGAAGTTGCCGGCCTTCTTCAGCTGCCCGAAGAAGTCGACGCCCTTGGCGATGTCGTCGGCGGAGCCGCCGTTACCCAGCGCCGCCATGGCCACGCCGCTGAACGCCGCGCCGGCCTGCGTCGGATCGCCGTTGAGCGCGACCTTGCCCTTGTACTCCGGCTTGAGGAGATCGGTGACGCTCTGCGGGGTGGGCACCTTCGCCGCGTCGTACCCGATCGACATGTAGCCGCCGTAGTCGTTGATCCAGGCGCCGCCCGCCTCCTTCAGCGCGTCGGGCACGTCGTCCCAGGTCGCCACCTTGTATGGGGCGAACTTCGACACGTTGGCGAGTGCGACGGCGCCGCCCAGGTCGAAGACGTCCGGCGCGTTGGCCTGGCCCTTGAGCTGGTTGGCCGCGTTGATCTCCTCCTGGCTGGACGCGTCCGGCTGGGCCGAGTTGACCTTGATGCCGTACTTGTCACCGAAGGCCTTGATGAGCTCACCGTAGTTGGCCCAGTCCGGCGGCAGCGCGATGACGTTGAGCTGCCCTTCCTTCTTCGCCTCGGCGACGAGCTTGTCCATGCCCCCGAAATCGGCGGCACTGGTGGCCGTGGCCACCCCGTTGGACTGCGCGCTCTTGTCCTCTGGCGGGGCGCAGGCCGCGACAGCCAGCAGAACGGTGGACGCTGCCGCCAGGGCAGCGCCGCCGCGGACGACCGAGATACGCACGGTTCCTCCTTCTTACCGACCCGTCACTGGCCGGAACGCATGGGTGGCAGTCCGCCGGCCGAACCCGACCCGAACCAGCCGGGGACCATCGTGCCCGCCCCAGGGAACGGAAACGCCTGCCCAAAGCAACGCCGGATGAACGTCCCGTGCCGGGTGGTGGAACGTTGTCAGCCGGGGGTGCGGCCAGCCCTGCCGCCCAACAGCAGGACCCCGCAGGCCACGGCACCGCTGAGTGGCGCGAGCAGAAAGCCGGCAACAGGGTGTCCCACCGTGTCCAGCAGCGCCCCACTCGCCGCCGCGCCGCCCGCGCTGCCGACCGAGAAGGCCGTTGCCGCCCAGGCGAATGCCTCGGCCGCCGTGCCAGCAGGTGCCACCTCGTCGATCGCGACGAACGCGACGGTGAGCAGCGGCGGCAGCGCGAGCCCGCTCACCGCCATCAGCACCAGCATGACCGGCGGAGCAGGCGTGAGTAGCAGCGGCAGGTAACCGGCGGCGAATATCCCGACCGCGCGGGGCAGGGTGGCGTGCCGGCGAAGCGTGGCGAAGCGCACGTAGAGGAGACCGCCGACCAGCGCCCCGGTCGCCTGCGCGGCGAGTAGCCAACCCGCCAGGGACCGGGCGCCGGACGACTCGGCGTACCCGGTCGCGGCGACCGTCACGCTGCCCACCGCGGCGCCGACCATCAGCAGCGCGCCGAGGATCAGCCGAAACCGGCCGACGCGTAGCGGGCCGGCCCAGTGCCGGACCGCCGGCTCGCCCAGCCAGTGACGGACGGCGCCGGTGGTGGCGAACCACAGCGTCCCCGCCGCCTGGAACAGTGCTGCTGCCGCCAGGCCGCCACCCGGTCCAGCCAGCGCGACGGCGGCGAGCGTGACCACCGGGCCGAGGATGAAGATGGCTTCCTGGACCGCGATGTCCAGCGTGTACGCGGTCTGCACCTGCTGTGCGGGAAGCAGGTCGCGCCACAACACCCGCAGGCACGACTCGAACGGCGGCGCGCCCAGCCCGGCCAGACCGGCGGCGAGCACGGTCACTGGCAGGCTGACCCGCGCCGCGGTAAGCGCGAACCCGACCGTGGATATCGTCGTCGCCAGCCACAGCACCGGCGGCTGCCGCCACCGGTCCGCCATCCGGGCGAACATCGGCTGACCGACCGCGGTGCCGGCGGTGAACGCGCCGACCAGCAGGCCCGCGACCGTGAGCGTCATCGCCTCCCGGGCGAAGAGCAGCAAGGCCAGCGGGGCGGCGCCGAGTGGGATTCGCCCGAGCAGGCTGGCGGCAAGCACCCGGGCGGTCTGCGGAGCCCGGAGCACGGCCAACACGGAAGGGTGGCCAGAGGTGGAGGAGGTCTCGGCATCGCTCGGCGGCGAGCCGAACGACGCATCCGCGACGGACAGGTCTCCGCTGGGCGGGACACTGCGGGTGTGGTCGGGTACGGGCATGACAGGGCGCTCCCACGGTGGTGGACATGGATCGGACGGCGAATGGAGCCCGGACCGATCAGGGAGCGAAGTCGGAGCGCTCGTGGTCGTTGCCGTACAGCGGCAGGTCGGGGGTGATCCAACAGCCGTACGCCACGGCGACGGCTTCGATCGGAATCACGCCGACAAGCCTAGGCCGTCGACTGGCCCCGTGACAGCGGCAGGTTCCCTATCCCGGCCGCACCCCAGGCGAAGTGCTCGGGGCGGCAGCAGGACGCTATCGTCGGGCAATGGTGGACGAGGTGAGCGGCGCCGGGCGGTGAGCGGGATGCGGCGAGGCAGCGACGACGTGCTGCTGCCGGCGTTGTCCGGAGCGTTCGGTGACCACGCCGACGCGATCCGGGTCGGGGGCCAGCGGGCGTCCCGGGAGGAGCTGCTTTCCGCCGCCACCGCCCTCGCCGATCGCATCGCCGGCGGTGACGCGGTGGCGACCTGGGCGACGGCCAGCATGGAGACGGTGGTGGCCGTGGTCGCCGGCCTGATCGCCGGGGTGCCCGTCGTACCGGTGCCGCCGGACTCCGGTCCCGCCGAGCGGGACCACGTGCTGCGCGACTCCGGCGCCTCGCTGCTGCTCGTCCCGCCGGCCTGCGCGGGCGCCGCAGCGCTGGTGGACGTGCCGGTTCCCGTCGCCGCCGTGGACCTCGGTGCCCGCTCAAGCACCGGCTATCCGGAGCCCGCGCCGGAGAGCACAGCACTGATCCTCTACACCTCCGGCACGACAGGAGCCCCGAAGGGAGCACTGATCCCCCGACGGGCGATCGCCGCCGATCTGGACGCCCTCGCCGACGTCTGGTCGTGGACGCCCGACGATCTGTTGGTGCACGGGCTCCCCCTGTTTCACGTACACGGCCTCGTGCTGGGGATGCTGGGCGCGCTCCGGGTCGGATCGCGCCTGGCCCACACGGGCCGACCCACGCCGGAGGCGTACGCCGCCACCGGCGGCACCCTGTACTTCGGTGTGCCGACCGTGTGGTCGAGGGTGTGCGGCGCTCCGTCTGCCGCCCGGGCCCTCTCGTCGGCCCGGCTGCTGGTCTCCGGCAGCGCGCCGCTGCCCCTGCCGGTCTTCGCGCAGCTCGCCGATCTCACCGGTCAGCCGCCGGTCGAGCGGTACGGAATGACCGAGACGCTGATCACCGTCAGCGCCCGGGCGAACGGCGAGCGCCGGCCCGGGTTTGTCGGCACCCGGCTGGCTGGCGTGGAGACCCGGCTGGTCGCCGAGGACGGCAGTCCGGTGACGCCCGACGGGGACTCCCCGGGCGAACTCCAGGTACGCGGGCCGATGTTGTTCAGCGGATACCTGAACCGGCCGGAGGCTGCCCGCGAGTCATTCACCTCGGACGGCTGGTTCTGTACCGGGGACATCGCCACCATCGACGGCGACGGGTGGCACCGGATCCTGGGCCGTGCCTCCACTGACATGATCAAAAGCGGCGGGTACCGGATCGGCGCGGGCGAGGTGGAGAACGCGCTGCTCGCCCACCCGGCGGTACGGGAGGCGGCGGTGATCGGCGCGCCCCACGCCGACCTCGGGCAGCAGGTGGTCGCCTACGTGGTGGCGGACGCCGCGACCGAGGCGCAGCTCATCGAGTTCGTGGCCGGCCGGATCGCCGCACACAAGCGGCCGCGGCAGGTCCACCTGGTCGAGCAGTTGCCCCGCAACGCGATGGGCAAGGTGCAGAAGAAGCTGCTGGCCGGCGGCTGACCCGGCTACCCGGCGGCCCAGGCGTGGCACGCCCACGCCGCGCGGTCAGTGGCCGCGATAGAGGGCGTCGATGTCGGCGGCACGCTGCTGCTGCACCACCTCACGTCTGATCTTCAACGTGGGGGTGAGCTCACCGTTGGCCTCGGTGAAGTCATCGGGCAGGATCCGGAATTGTTTGATCGCCTCCGCGTGGGAGACCGACCGGTTCGCCTGGTCGATCGCGGTCTGGATCTCGCCACGCAGGGCGGGGTCTTCGCGCAACTCCGCCGCTGAGGCGCGTGGGTGACCGTGCGTGTCGCGCCACCGGGACCACGCCTGCGGGTCGAGGGTGACCAGGGCGGCGACGTACGGCTTGCCGTTGCCCGTCAGCATGGACTGGCTGACCAGCGGGTGTGCGCGGATCCGGTCTTCGATGGGGCCGGGAGTGATGTTCTTTCCCTCCGCGGTCACGATGATCTCCTTTGTGCGTCCGGTGATCCGCAGATAGCCGTCGTCGTCGAGGCTGCCGAGGTCGCCGGTGCGGAACCAGCCGTCCGCGGTGAACGTCTCGCTGGTCGCGGCCGGGTTGTTCCAGTAGCCGTGGAACACGACATCGCTGCGGACGAGGACCTCCCCGTCGTCGGCGATGGCCAGCTCCACGCCGGGCAGCGGCCGGCCGACGGTGCCGATCCGCATCGCCGAGGGCCGGTTCACCGCCAGCGCCGGGGATGTCTCCGTCAACCCGTACCCCTCGAGGGTCGTGAGGCCGGCGCCGCGGAAGAAGTGCCCGAGTCGCTCGCCGAGGGGAGCCCCGCCGACGATGGCGACCCGGCAGCGGCCGCCGAACGCGGCCCGCAGTTTCCGGTAGACCAGCAGGTCGAGGAGACTCCGCAGCAGCCGGAGGCTCGTTCCGGGGCCGGACGGCGTGTCGAGCGCTCGGCTGTACCGCACCGACACCCGGTCCGCGAGGTCGAACAGCCGCCCCCGGCGCTGGTCGGCTGCCTGCTGCCGGGCCCCGTTGTACGCCTTCTCGAACACCCTCGGCACGGCGAGGACGAACGTCGGCCGATACCGGCGCAACTGCTTCAACACGTCATGGGCACTGGGGGTGTGCACCGTCGTCGCCCGGGTCTGCACCATCGCCACCTGGACCATCCTGGCGAAGGCGTGCGCCAGCGGCAGGAAAAGGACCGTCGACGCCGTCTGGTTGAACAGCTCCGGCAGCGCCGCGACCGCGTTGCCGACGTCGAGGTGGATGTTCTGGTGCGTCAGCACGCAGCCCTTGGGCCGGCCCGTGGTCCCGCTGGTGTAGACGATCGTGGCCGGGTCCTCGCCCGACACCGCGGCACGCCGGCGTTCGACGGCCTCGTCGTCAACGGCCCGGCCCTGCTCGGCCAGCTGGATCAGGTCACCGGAGTCGATCTGCCACGCCTGGCGTAGCTCCGGCAGGCCGTTGCGTACGCCGGCCAGCAGCTCGGCGTGGTCGGCCGTCTCCACCACGCACGCCACCACGCCCGAGTCGGCGAGGATCCAGGCCAGCTGCTCGGCGCTCGACGTGTCGTACACCGGAACGGTGACCGCACCGATCGCCCACACCGCGTAGTCGACCAGCGTCCACTCGTACCGGGTGCGGCTCATGAGTCCCACCCGCGCCCCCGGCGTCACGCCCGCCGCGACCAGCCCGCGCGCCACGGCCTGCACGTCGTCGCGGAACTGCCGGCAGGTCACCGCTGACGGGTCACCGGATGAGCACGGCCACGACCGGGCGTCCGCGTCCGGGCGCCGGAACTGCACCGTGCCCGGGTCCTGCCGCGCGTTGTCCCACACCACGTCGGCCAGCCCGACCGACTCCCCGCCGGTGATCTTCGGCTCCACCCTGACGTTGCGCCGCATCACGCTCCCCTCCCGGCCCGTGGCCGCGCCCCTGGATACCCGGCCCGGCGACGGCCATGCGAGTTACCGCCCCGCGTCGCCGTCTCGCCAGATTCCGAAAACTTCCGGAAGTTCTGGCCTCGACGCTCGGCCCGTCTTAACATGCACGCGCTTGGATCCGTCCAGCGAACGCTGATGCCAGGCACACCCCACCCGCCGTCCAATCTGCGTAAAGGGACCGCCGATGCGCCTCTGGAACCTGCCCCATCGATCACGACGCCGATCGCGAACCCTCGCCGTACTCTGTTCGACCGTGCTCATCGCGGCCGTCACCGCCGCACCCACCCCGGCCGTCGCCGCGGGGGTCGTCCTCTCCAACGACTTCGAGTCCGGCTCGTACGCTCCGTGGGGGCCACGCGGTGCCGTGACCCTCGGCATCGCCGACGAAGGCCACGAGAGCAACCACAGCCTGTCGGTCACCGGCCGCACAGCCAACTGGCAGGGCCCGGCCACGAGCGCGACCGCACTGTTCAAAACCGGTACGCAGTACACGGTCAGCGCCTGGGCGAAGCTGCCGGCTGGCACCGAGGGCACCGCCGGGGTGCACTTCACCGTCGAGGCGACCCCGGCCGCCGGCGGTGACAACACCTACACCTGGATCGGCGGCAGCGTCCCCACCACCGCGGGCGGCTGGGTGCGGATCGGCGGCGACTACACGCTGCCCGCGGGGCTCAGCGCCGCCACCCTCTACGCCGAGGCGGACGGCAACACTCCGTTCCTCCTCGACGACATCGCGATCACCGGGCCGGACGGCGGTGGCCCGGAGCCGGGCACCAATGTCATCGACACCGACTTCGAGAACGGGCTGGACGGCTGGGGCCCACGCGACGGCGGTCCGGGTGCCCCGCGGGTCACGCTCACCGACGTCGCGCACGGAGGTGCGTTCGCGGCGCTGGTCACCGAGCGGGTCAACCAGGGCGCCGGCCTCGGCCGCGACGTGACCGGCCTGTTCAAGGCGGGCGTGACCTACGAGTTCGACGCCTGGCTACGGTTCGCCGAAGGCCAGCCGACCGACCAGGTCTGGCTCAGTCTGGCCAGCACGACCGGCGGCAGTCAGTCGTTCAGCACCCTCGCCCGGTTCGAGACAGTCACCAACTCCGGGTGGACGCAGGTGACCGCCCGCTTCACCATGCCGGCCGCGGACAGCGCGTTCCTCTACTTCGAGACCCGCTGGCAGGGCGCGGACGTGGCCGGCAACACCAGCGACTTCCTCGTCGACGACATCGTCGTACGGGTGCCCACGCCGCCAGCCATCGAGGACCTCACCGGAATCCACGAGACCACCGACTTCCCGGTCGGCGTGGCGATCGACAGCCGGGAGACGGTCGGCGGGGCCGCCGAGTTGCTGACCCGACACTTCAACCAGATCACGCCTGAAAACCACATGAAGCCCGAGGCCTGGTACGACAACGAGCGCAACTTCCGCCCGCACGAACAGGCGCTGGCCCTGATGGACTTCGCCCGGGACAACGACCTGCACGTCTACGGCCACGTGCTGGTCTGGCACAGCCAGACCCCGGCCTGGTTCTTCCACGACTCCGCCGGGCAGCCACTGACTACCTCGGCGGCCCACCAGCAGCTGCTACGCGAGCGGCTGCGGACCCACATCTTCTCCGTCGCCGAGTCGCTGAGCCAGCGGTACGGCAAGTTCGGCTCCGCCACCAACCCGCTGTACGCGTTCGACGCGGTCAACGAGGTGGTCAGCGACAGCGGTGAAAACGCAGACGGCCTGCGTCGCAGCGAGTGG
This sequence comes from Micromonospora sp. NPDC048999, assembly GCF_040649295.1. Taxonomy (NCBI): domain Bacteria; kingdom Bacillati; phylum Actinomycetota; class Actinomycetes; order Micromonosporales; family Micromonosporaceae; genus Micromonospora; species Micromonospora sp. NPDC048999. Next base: position 83,062 of record NZ_JBEZFI010000009.1, read on the forward strand.
TACCGGATCCTCGGCGAAAGTTTCATCGACCTGACGTTCGAGTATGCCAACGAGGCGTTCAACAATGTCTACGCCGTCGGAAACAGCCACCCGGTCGCCCTGTTCATCAACGACTACAACACCGAGCAGATCGGCAAGCAGACCCGCTACCGGGCGCTCGTGCAGCGGCTGCTCGCGCGCGGCGTGCCGATCGACGGGGTGGGCCACCAGTTCCACCTCTCGCTGGCCACTCCGGTCAGCAGCCTGGAGGCCGCGCTGGACGCGTTCGCGGACCTGCCGGTGACCCAGGCCGTCACCGAATTCGACGTCACCACGGGCACCCCGGTCACCCAGGCGAACCTGATCGAGCAGGGCTACTACTACCGGGACGCCTTCCGAATCTTCCGGGCGCACGCCCACGACCTGAAGTCCGTCACCGTCTGGGGCCTCACCGACGGCCGCTCGTGGCGGAACAGCAGCGGCGCGCCACTGCTGTTCGACGACAATCTGCGGGCCAAGCCGGCGTATCACGGGGCAGTGGACGGCGGTTTGCCTGCCCGGCTGCGTACCGCCAACGTCTTCGCCGGTGACGTGGCCCTCACCGCCGGTGCCCCGAAGGATCTGACCTGGCGCAAGCTGCCGCTGCACCCGGTGGAGGACAAGGCGCGGTTCCAGCTGCGCTGGGCACCGGATCACCTGACGGCGTACGTCACCGTCAACGACACCACGGTCTCCGGCGACGACCGGGTCAGCTTCGTCCTGGGCAGCAGGACGTACCAGGTCGCCCGTGACGGCAGCGGTGACGTGCCGGCTGTGGTGGCCGAGCGGGACGGCGGCTACCAACTGGTCGCCCACCTGCCGCTGACCGCCGCCGTCCAGGGCGACACGCTCACCCTGGACGTGCGGGTTCGCGACAACGGTGCCACGTCCGGCTGGAACACCCCGGGAGCGGTCGGCACCCTCACCCTGGTGGAGGGGCTGTCGTACCTGGAGGTACGCGAGGCGGCCACCGCGCCGGTCATCGACGGCAGGGTGGACGCCGTCTGGGCCCAGGCGAGCGCGGTGACCACCGCCAAGCGGGTCTCCGGCACCGGCGGCGCGACCGCGAAGGTCCGTACCCTCTGGCGGGGCCAGACGCTCTACGTGCTGGCCGAGGTCACCGACCCGGTGGTGGACGTCTCCGGTTCCGACCCGTGGACCCAGGACTCGGTCGAGATCTACGTCGACGCCGGCAACGCCAAGAACGGCGCCTACCGCTACGACGACACCCAGATCCGGATCAGCGCCAACAACGTCGTGTCGTTCGGCACCGGTGACGAGGCGTTCCAGGCGGGCCGGCTGCACAGCGCAACCGTGCGTACGGCGACGGGCTACACCGTCGAGGCGGCGATCAGCCTGCTCGAATACGGCGGCCTCGACACGTTCCACGGCCTGGACTTCCAGGTCAACGACGCGTCGAACGGCGCTCGTACCGCGATCCACAACTGGGCCGAGCAGGAGGGCGTGGGCTACCAGACCACCGCCCGGTGGGGGGTGGGCCGGCTGGTCGCCGGTTCCAACGTGGACGTCACCCTGACCACCTTCACCCGGTGGAACTCCGACAGCGGCGGTGGCTACTGCGCGAACATCACCGCCACCAACACCAGCGGCAAGCCCGTCGAATGGACCGCCGTCGTCGATCTCGAAGGCGACATCTACGACGCGTGGAACTTCAAGCGGGAACGCCTGCCGGATGGCAGCTACCGGATCAGGGGCGTGGACTGGAACCGGACCCTGGCACCGGGTGCGAGCACCTTCAGCGTCGGCTACTGCGCCAACCTGTAACACCCGGCGACGGGTGTCCCGTGGCGGCGGCCACCGTTCAATACTGACGGTGGCCGCCGTCGGCGGGGTCGACCACCCACGTTCCGGATCTTCCTCGTCATGCTCGCCCATGCGATCCTCACCGTGGGCGCGGTCGAGCTGGTGAAATTGGTGGGCCCAACGCGAGGTTGGCCCCATGCGGCCAGCGCATCGGGAAAGATGCCGACATGGGCCCGAATCACACTGTCGGAGGTGTACGGATGACCGAGCTGTTCCCGCCGATCCCGCTGTCCGCGTGGGCGGACTCGAAGGAAACCGTCCACCGGTTCGCGCAGATCGTCGGCAAGATCCGGCTGGACCAGGCACCGCCGCGCAACCACTGGTGGCACGTGCCGTTCCACCTGACCGGCCGCGGCATCACTTCCCGACCCATGGGCCGGGAGGTGATGTTCGCCATCGACTTCGACTTCGTCGACCACCGGCTGATCATCAACACCCTGGCCGGCCAGACGGTCTCCTTCCCGCTGCCCGGCATGTCCGTCGCGGCGTTCCAGGAACGGCTGTTCACCGCGCTGTCGCACCTTGGCATCCACGTCCACATCGCGGCCAAGCCCTACGATCTGACCGACAGCATCCCGTTCGCCGAGGACACCACGCACGCCGCGTACGACCCGTACTGGGTCAACCGGTACTGGCAGGTACTCAGCCAGGTGGGGCTCGTGCTGGAGGAATATGCCTCCCGGTGCAACGCCAAGACCAGCCCGGTCCACCACTTCTGGCACACCTTCGACATCGCGGTCACCCGCTTCTCCGGCCGGCAGGTCCCGCAGCCGGACACCGTCGACCCGGTGACCCGCGAGGCGTACTCACACGAGGTGATCAGTGCCGGCTTCTGGTTCGGCGACAAGAACATTCCCGAACCGGCCTTCTACTCCTACACCGCGCCCGAGCCCGACGGCCTCACCGAGGAACCGCTGCGACCCGCGCAGGCACGCTGGGTCGAGAACCGGGGTGCACACCTCGCGCTGCTGACGTACGACGATGCCCGCGCCACCGCCGACCCCCGCGCGACGGTCCTCACCTTCCTGGAGAGCGCCTACCAGGCCGGCGCCTACCGCGCCGGCTGGGATACCAGCGAGCTGCGCACCCAGTACGCACCCTGACCACCGACAGTCGAGCACGAGCTCAAGCAGACGGCGTGACCGGGGACCGCAGGCCGAGCCACTGCTCGGCGTCCCAGGCCTGGAACCGCTCTACCTCGGTGAACCCCAGCTTTGCCGCGAGGCGCATCGAGCCGACGTTGGCGGTTTGGGTGGTGAGCACCACCGGCTCGCCGGGAAGGACGCCGTCGAACCAGTCGAGTGCCGCCGCGCACGCCTCGGCGGCGTACCCAAATCCCCACGCCCGCGGCAGGAACAGGTAACCGAGATCGGCCTTCCCCACGGCAGCCGGGCGATGCTGCCCCGTTGCTCTCCTGAGCAGGATCTGGCCGATCATCGCCCCGTCGAGGTCAACGACGAAACTCCCGGGCCACCGCTCGGGCACCCCGGGCATCTCGCGCTCAAGCTCGTCGCGAGGCCGGGGGCCGCCGAGGTAGGTGTGTACCTCTGGCGATGCCAGCAGCTCGATGAACACCGAACGGTCCCGGGCCTCGGACGCACGGAGCACGAGCCGCTCGGTCCGGATCGGCTCGGGCGGCCAGGCGACGGGTCCGAGCTCAATCATGTCGGTCAGCTTTTCAGCAGACGCGGCAGCGATCAAGACCGTCGCTGTCTCCGACGAACTCGCCCCCGATGATCGAGGAAGCGGGTCACCGGTCGAGCGCTCGCGCTCGCGTACGTGTTCACGGAACGGATGCGAAGGTGTGGTGGGCCCAGTCGGCGAAGCTGGTCCAACCGACCTCGGGGTGGGCGGCATGCAGCGTGGCGATGTCGACCTGGTAGCCCGGCCCATTCAAGAACGTCCACATCGCGTGCATGTCCGGGTTGCCGATCTCGGTCAGTGGCGCCTTCTCGTGGTGCACTTCCCGCCCCAGCGCCGCGCTCAGCGCGGCCGCCATCTGGGTGGGGGTAGGGGCGTCGCTGGCCAGCTCGATGCGTCGCCCGACGTAGGGGGCGGGGTCGAGTAGCACCTGCGCGGCGAAGACGCCGTGGTCGGTGCGGTCAAGCTGCTGCAGCGGCCGGTCCGCCGGCAGCGGCAGTTCGAGCACCCCACTGCGAATGCGGTCCGCCACGCCGAGGGCGTTGTCGAAGAAGTACGTCGGCCCCAAGATCGTGTAGGGGACATCGCCAGCAGCCAGTTCGGCTTCGATGCGCGCCTTGCTGTCGAAGTGCGGCACGCCGCTGTCCTGATCGGCGCCGGCCACCGAACTGAACACCAGATGCGGTACTCGGGCTTCGCCGGCGGCTGCCAGGATCGCCCGCCCCTGGGCCACCTCGGCGTCCACGCCCGCCTCGAATGGCGTCGTGAGCGCGAAGGTGGCCGCCGCGCCCGCCATCGCCGCGGCCAGCGAGCTGCGATCATCCAGCGATCCCGTGACGACCTCGACACCCCGGTCGGCCAGCCGCCGAGCCGTCCCCCGCTTCGGGTCGCGCACCAGCGCCCGTACCCGGGCCCCGCGGCCCAACAACGCCTCGGTGACGGCACCGCCCTGACCGCCGGTCGCAGCGAGCACCAAGATCGGCGCATCGGCCATCAGAGTCACCTCTCCTCGGCGAGCTGGCGCGGCGACCGATCGTCGCCGCGCTCTACGCTATCCGCCCACCTCGGCCGTCACCCCTTCCTTGCGCACGTTCGTACGAGTGCGGTGGCGCCCGCTGGCGCAGAGCACGGGCCGCGGCGAAAGGATCGGTCGCCGCCAGGTCGTCCCGCGCCCCGCCGGCGCCCCGAACGGTGTCGGCGACGTACGTCGACAGGGGTTTGCGGTTGGCTGGGGTCACGCAACTGCGGCTGCGGCGGGCGGGGCGCTGACGGCGGTTGTGCGGCTGGGCGCGCGTAGGGCGCCGACGGCGCACAGGATCGCCCCGAGGGCGAGCCAGGCCAGCAGCACCGTCAGGGGCCGGGCGGCGCCGTGTCCGTCGAAGAAGGCGGTCGAGCGCAGCAGTGACCCGGCCGCGCCCGGCGGCAGCAGTTGCCCGAGCGTGCCGGACCAGCCCGGCAGCATCTGCGGCGCGGTGGCCGTGCCGGCCAGCGGGTTGCCGATCAGCATCATGATGACCGCTCCGAGGCCGAATCCGGCGTAGCCGAGCAGCGATTCCAGGCCGAGCAGGGTGAGAGAGGTAGCGGCGATCGACAGCGCGACCACGCCGGAGTTGGCCCAGTAGGCGCCGGTGATGGAGCCGAACCAGAACTGCAGGATCGCTGCGATGGCCAGCCCGCCGGTCACGGCGAACGCGAGCGCTCCGACTACCCGTCGCCCGGTGCCACGGATCCGGTTGGTCAACAGGACGGCGGCGAGCATGCCTCCCATCACCAGCGGCAGCGATCCGGCGGACAGGCCGGCGCCGCGAGGGTCGTCGGCGGGCAGCGGGGCGATGTCGCGGACCGCGCCGGCTGCGGCGGATGCGTCGCCGGTCGCCTGCGTCAGGGCGCCGGCCATCTGCTGCAGGGTCTGCGCGACGGAGGGGCTGGCAGCCGAGGCGATGATCACCTGCGGGGTGCCGGTGCTCACATCGATCGCCCCGTAGACCTCACGGTTGAGCACGGCGGCCTCGGCAGCGGCGGTGTCCGCGACTCGGGTGATGTCGAACGCGCCTGGTAGGCGCTGCTGCAACGCGGCAGTGACCTGATCCGTGGCGGCGGCCGGGCCGGCGACGGCGATTGGCACGTCGTGCACCGATGACCGCACAGCCGGCCACGCGAACGCGGTGAGCAGCGCACCGATGATCACCGTCAGCAACGCGACCACCGCGGCGACCTGCGGCCACGGCGACACCGCCGGCGGCGTGTCGGCTGGGGACGAGACGTCCGAGGCCATGACGACTCCTAAAGAAGAGCGGATGTTCGCTTTCGACGGTAGGAGTCGGCCGGGCGATTCGTCAAGAACGAACGTTCGCTTTTACGATGGGAGCCATGCCACGCGTCTCCGCCGAGTACCGCGCCAACCGCCGCGCCGAGATCCTCAACGCTGCCGCCCACCGCTTCGCCCGCGACGGGTTCCACCTGACCTCGATGGCCGACATCATCAGCGAGTCCGGCCTGTCCGCCGGGGCCGTCTACCGATACTTCCGCAGCAAGGAGGAGATCATCGGCGCTGTCGCCGAAACGGCCCTGACCACCGCCGACGAGGTGTTCGCCCGCCTGCTCGCCGACAACGCCACCCCCTCCCCCGCCGAGGCGGTGTCGGCGATGGTGAACGGCATCCTCAGCCGGGCCATCAACGACCCTGCCATCGGCCAGGACCTGACCCGTATCGCCGTCCAAGCCTGGGGCGAAGCGCTGCGCAATCCGGAGATCCGCGGGCGCGCCAACGACGCCTACCGGCGGCTACGCGGACACTGCGCCGAGGTCGCCCGCCGCTGGCAGGCCGCCGGAAACCTGCCCATCGACGCCGTACCGGAACACGTCGGCGCCGCCATGCTCGGCCTCACCCAAGGTTTCCTGCTGCAGCACCTGCTCGTCGAAGGCACCACCGCGCCCGACTACCTCGCCGGCGTGCACGCCCTGCTGTCACCGGGCACCACCGCAGTGTGACCGCGCACCGGCCGAGGGCCCCCGGGACCCCGCGAATGCCCGGTCACCTCATCGACGTCGGAGGATACCAAGATCGCCAACGTTCCACACTCGGATCTGGTGCTATACGGTCGGGGGGTGAAAACCGAGCGTCACTGGTGGAACGGCGACCGCACCGTGCGGGGGCGCCGCGACGTGTTCATCCGCACCGACGGCGAGTCGTGGGAGGTCGAGGCCCGAGCCGGCGGCAGCGCCGGTCGGTCGAAGATCCACCAGTGCCCTGGTCGGCAGTCGGCGGAGATCCTGGCCCGGGCATGGATGGACGGACAGAGCCGGTGGCAGGTGATGGCACCCTGATCGGCCGATGCCGATGCTCGTTCACCGCCGGTCAGCAGGCAGCATGGTCCGGTAGCTGGTTCGAGTAGACTGGCAGCGCGGCCCGCCCAGCATGGCGCGGCCGGGTTCGATGTCCCACGCCACGTGCCGCGGCCGAAGCGGTCAGCGCCGGGCGGACATCCCTTCGACGTTCGGAGCCTTCATGGCGGCAAGCCGCCCGCGCCAGACCAACTCGCCCGACTCCCCGACCTTCGCCGACCTCGGCGTACCGGACGCGCTCAACCGCGTGCTGGCCGCGGCCGGGGTGGAGCGGCCGTTCCCGATCCAGGCCGCGACCCTGCCCGACGCGCTCGCCGGGCGGGATGTGCTCGGCCGGGGCCGCACCGGTTCGGGTAAGACCTACGCTTTCGTACTGGCGGTGCTGACCCGCCTGGCCGCCAGCGCCACGCCACGGCGGGCCGGGCGACCCCGGGCGCTGATCCTCGTACCCACTCGTGAACTGGCCACCCAGATCGACACCGTGATGGCGCCGCTGGCGCAGGCGCTGTCGCTACGCGCGATGACCATCTTCGGTGGCGTCGCCGCCCGACCCCAGATCGCCGGGCTACGCGCCGGGGTCGACATCCTGGTGGCCTGCCCGGGCCGGCTCGCCGACCATGTCGAGGCCGGCAACGCGCACCTGGACGCGGTCGAGATCACCGTGCTCGACGAGGCCGACCACATGGCCGACCTCGGCTTCCTGCCCACCGTACGGCGGCTGATGGACCAGACCCCACGCGGTGGGCAGCGTCTGCTGTTCTCCGCCACCCTGGATGCCGGCGTCAACGTCCTCGTGCGGCGGTTCCTCACCGATCCGGTCGTGCACAGCGTCGACTCGACGCTGTCGCCGGTCGCCGCGATGACGCACCACGTCCTGCACGTCCACGCCGACGACCGGTTCGCCGTGCTGGTCGAGCTGACCGCCGCGCCGGGCCGCACCGTGGTGTTCACGCGTACCAAGCGGGGTGCGAAAACCCTCACCCGCCGGCTGGTCACGGCCGGTGTGAGGGCCGTCGAGCTGCATGGCAACCTGGCCCAGGCCGCGCGTACCAGGAACCTGCAGGCGTTCTCCGCCGGAGAGGTGCACACGCTCGTCGCCACCGACATCGCCGCCCGGGGCATCCACATCGACGACGTGGCCCTCGTCGTGCACGCCGACCCGCCCGCGGAACACAAGGCGTACCTGCACCGCTCGGGCCGTACCGCCCGGGCCGGCGCGGCCGGGACCGTCGTCACGCTGATGACCGACGGGCAGGTGCCCGAGGTACGGGAATTGACCCGCAAGGCGGGCATCACGGCGACCACCACCCGCCTGCGCCCGGGTGACGCGCTGCTACGCGAACTCGCCCCGGGGGAACGGACGCTGGTCCCCCAGCCCGTACCGCAGTCCGCCGCCCCGCAGTCCGCCGCCCCGCGGCACGACGCGCAGCCCGCCCACGGCGGCCGGGGCCGACGCGGCGGCAAGCCTGCGTCGACCACCCCGACACGATCCACAGCGACGCGATCCGGTGCGGCGGCCTTCTCCGCCCGGGCCCGGCCGGGCGCTCGCCACGGTGGGCGCTGACCGCTACCCGACGGGGCCGAGCACCGAGACCTCGGTGAGTTCGGCCTCCTCCGCAGCGCCCAAGCCGCGCACCCGGTAGCTGGTCAGTACCTTCAGCCATCGGTGGGGCAGGTGCCCCCGCCGGGATCACCGACGAGGACATGCGCGCCGCGGTCGGCGGCGCGGCGTAGGAACCCCAGCATCCGTGCGGCCATCTCGGGGTCGTAGAAGGCGTCGCCGGCGAGGATCACGTCGGCGTCGGCGTCGCCGCCGTCGCCGCCGAGCAGGTCGCCCTCGTTCACCGCCAGCGTGACCGCGTTGGCCGTGGCGTTAATCGCCACGGCCGCCAGGCGCGTACGGGGCGATGTCGTTGGCGGTCACCTCGGCGGCGCCCGCCTTGGCTGCGGCGATGGCGACCAGACCGGAGCCAGACGCCACGTCGATCACCCGCCGGCCGGCCACCACCTGCGGATGGTCCAGGACATACCGGGCGAGGGCCTGGCCGCCGGCCCAGGCGTTCGCCCAGAACGGCGTGCGGCCCGGTCCGACCCGTGCCTCTCCAACCTGGCCCGGCAACACGATCGCGTCATCAGCCAGGTACAGGCGGATCCCCGGTACGAACGGAAGACGCACGAGGCGCAGTCCGTCGAACTCGTCGGCGCGGAACGCGACGAAGGGCGTGAGCAGTGCGCCGGGCGGCGTGAGCAAGACATGCTCCGTTCATGGACGGTCGCCGGTCAGGGCGACCGGTTTCAGGCGCCCGCCGAACAAGGACTACGTCCGACCGCGTGCAGGTGGCGGGCCCGACGTCGCGGTGTTGATCGCCCGAAAAGCACGAGCGGATGTGCTGCCCTTCGGCGCGGCGGCACTGAGCCGTTTCACCCTGAGTAGCGGCTGGTCTCGACGCTGTACGGGACGAGGACGGCCTGCACGACCGCGGTCGCCCGGCGGGGGCGGCAACGCAGTGCCGTTTCTTGGGTACTCGGCGGTCCAGTCCTGTTTACGATTGGGCCGAAGGGGCGATTTGTCAGATCATGATCGTGTCTAGGGCAGTCGGGCGGCCGAGTGTCGAGGCGAGCGGCCGAGTGTCGGTGGCCGCCGATTCACCAGATCGGGGGGCCCGTGACGACCGACCGGGCGGTGGGGCTGACCCGCCAGGCCGGGGGACCGCAACGAGCAACCCTGTTGGAACTGTTCCTCGACCTGGTCTTCGTTGCCGCGCTCGCCCTGACGTCGCAGAAGCTGGCCGCTGATCTGACCTGGCCCGGAGTTTTTCAAACCCTGGTCCTGCTGATGGCGCTCTGGTGGGTCTGGTCGGTCACCGCGCTCACGACCGACATCTACTTACCGTATCGGCCACCGATCTACCTCATGACCATCTCGGTCATGTTCGGCACCATGCTGATGGCCGCCGCGCTGCCTGCGGCCTTCACCCGCGACGCCGTAGTCTTCGCGGCCGCCTACGTGGCGATCCACCTAGGCCGCAATCTCTTCCTGGCACCCGCCTTGCGAGGGCGCCAGGCACGTCGACACGCCGCGCGATTCCTCTTCTGGTTCTCCGTCTCGGCCCTGCCATGGCTCACTGGAGCCGCCGTGGCAGGAACCGCGCGTGGCGCGCTGTGGACGGCGGCCCTCGCCCTGGATTACGGGTCGGCCTGGCTCCGCTACCCCACACCCCGGCTCGGTCGGATACCCAGGTCGCAGTACAGGCTAGCGGCCGAACACCTGGCCGAACGCTACCAGCAGTTCTTCACTCTCGCCCTCGGCGACCTCATCCTGGTCCCCACCCTGACATACGCCGGCCGCGGATTCGCGCTCGACCGGACCGTCGCGTTCGTGCTCACGTTCGTCACCACCGTGCTGCTGTGGCAGATCTACATCCAACGCGCCGGGGCCCTGCTACAGGCCACCATCGAGGCCTCCCGCGACCCGGGCCGGCTCGTGCGGTCAGCGCCCTACACCCACCTGATCATGGTGGCCGGCGTCGTCGTCGCCGCAGCCGGAGCTGAAACCAGCATCCACCATCCCAGCGGCGACACCACCCTCGGGCTCATCGCTGTCGTTCTCGGCGGGCCCGCGTTGTTCCTGGCCGGCCGAGCCCGATTCGAGTACGAGGTATTCAGCCGGGTCTCCCCATCCCGTCTGGTCGCACTGCTCGTACTGGCCGTCGCCGCGCCGGTGATGGTGTACGTCCCACCGCTGGGGGTCGCCATCGTCGCGAACCTGGTCCTGGCCGGGGTGGCCACCGCGGACATCGTTCGCGCCCATGGGCGCCCACCCGAAGCACCATCCCCCGCCTTCTAGTGAAGTTAGGGATCGCCTTGGTCTGTCAAGGCGGGCTGGCCCCGCGGAGACCCGTGGATTGCTGACGCCTGACGATGGAATCAGCAACGGTTGCCGGCTACGGACCAAGCACCTGCCGCTGGCGCGCTACGCGTCTTTTGTGGATAGACGGCTGGTGGAATCGCCCCTCGTTATGGGGTCCTCCGGTTCACGCCGGGTGAGCACCAGAGGAGCGTCCTCGGTGATGGCGACCGTGTGTTCGGAGTGGGCCGTGCGTGAGCCGTCGGCCGACCGGATGGTCCAGCCGTCGGCGTCATAGATGATCCGGTCGGTGGTGCGGGCGAGCCAGGGTTCGAGCGCGAGGGTCAGGCCCGGCCGGAGCGTGAGGCCGCGCCCTGCCCTGCCCTTGTTCGAAACGTGGGGCTCCTCGTGCATGGTGCGGCCGAGGCCGTGGCCACCGAACTCGGTGTTGACCGGATAGCCGTAGTCGTGGGCTACCGCCCAGATGGCTGCCGAGATGTCACCCAGGCGGTTGCCCGGACGCGCCATCTCGATCGCCGCCGCCAACGCCTCCTCGGTGGCGCGGATGATCCGCAGGTCCTCCTCGGCGGCGGTCCCGACGACGACCGTGCGCGCCGAGTCGGCGACCCAGCCGTCGATGCTGACCGCGAGGTCCGCGCTGAGTACGTCGCCGTCACACAGCGTGTAGTCGTGGGGTAGGCCGTGCAGGACGGCGTCGTTGACCGACAGGCAGATGACGTTGCGGAACGGGCCGCGTCCGAAGGACGGTGCGTAGTCCCAGTAGCACGACTTCGCCCCGCGCCGTTTGATCATGCCGCGCACGTGGTGCTCCAGGTCGAGGAGGTTGACGCCCACGTCGGCGAGCTGGCCGACCTCGGAGAGCACCTCGGCGACGAAACGCCCGGCTACGTGCATGCGTTCGATCTCCGCAGGCGTTTTCAGTTCAATCACGAATACCTCGCGCCACAGGGTGTTGGTATAGTTATACCAACACGCTAACACTTGCCGGTATAGTAATACCAGCCCTATCCTGGGAGCATGGTCCGCCAACCGCTCACACCTGAGCAGATCGAAGCCGGCAAGCGTCTCGGCGCCCTGCTGCGCCAGGCGCGAGCGGGACGCGACCTGGCGGAAGTCGCGCACGCGGCTGGCATCTCGCCGGAAACCCTGCGCAAGATCGAGACCGGACGACTCCCCTCCCCCGGCTTCGGCACGATCATCTGCCTCGGTGAGGCGCTCAACCTGCCGGTGCAGGAGTTGGCCGCCACCTGGCGCGGCAGCGACCTAGCCGTCCTGTAGCCGCTGCTCCATTCACGGAAACCGGCCGGCGGGCACTATCGTTTCCGCGTGCACATCCGTTTTGACGTACCAGCCGATCCCGCCTACCCGGGCCGCGTGGCCGCTGCGCTCAGCAGTGTTCGGCTGCGCAGGTACGGGATTGTCGGCGCGGTGCTGGCGGCGGTCGGGGCGATCGGTTTCGCCGTCTCGTGGGGGTTCGCGTGGGGCGAACGGATCACGCCGCTGTACATAGCGCTGGTCGTGGCTGGCCTGCTTTCGATGCTGTACTCGCCGTGGGTGCGGTCGCGCGCCCGGCGCCGCTCCAGTCGCTACGCTGTCGAGGGCGCCTACGACATCACCGACGACAACATCATGATGCGCAGCGGCTCGGAATCCGGCGGCATCGCCTGGGACGGGGTCGCCCGGGTAAGGGACACCCCTGACTTCTGGATCGTGTATGTCGGCCGGATGCCGGCGACCGTGATCCCACGCCGCTTGATGTCCGCCGAAGACGCCGAGACCTTGCGAGCCTATATGGCCGAACGTGGGCTGCTCCAGCGTCGGTGAGTTCGATTGCCGCTGCGTCAAGGTCGGTGACAATCGTGTGGGCCCTCACCTGGGCTCCCCCTCGTTGGCCGCCGTCAGCCGGCGACGGAGTGTCTCTCGCTGCGCCGGCGACAGTTGACGCAGCCGGGCGAGTAGGGCGTCTCCGTTCCGGCGCGCACCAGGGAACTGCTGCCCGTTCAGGAGCCCACGCACCAGGTCGGCCACGAGCCGCCCGGACGCAGCCGAGTCGATCGGTGCCGGGGGGTCGAGCCGGCGGCCGACGCGACGTTCGAGGGCCTCGGCGACCCGCTCCGGGGTCCACTGCCCGACCGGCAGCCATTCCGCCAAGCCGAGATGCGCGAGGCGGGCGGCGTTATCCGGCCGGTCGAAGTTGCAGGGCAGGATGATCTGAGGCGTTCGGGAAGCGGAGGCCCGCGCCAGCGTGCCGATGCCGCCGTGGTGGATGACCGCCGAGACCCTCGGTATGACCTCCCGGAACGGCAGGCGGCGGAACCAGCGTATTCCCGGCGGCAGCGGCTGGGGCACCATGTCGGGGTGGGGGCAGACCAGCAGGCCGGTACGCCCGGCCCGGGCGCAGCCCTCCGCCGCCGTGGAGTAGAAGTTGTCGTGGGTCACCATGCTGGTGCCACCGGCGATCAGCACTGGTGGGGTGGCTGAGTTCAGCAGGTCTTCGGCCTCCGGCGGGACGGTGCCTGACTCGCCCGGGTCGTGGCTGACGAAGCCGGTGAGGTGGACGTTCGCCGGTGAAGCCGGGCCGGCCTTGTCGAACCAGTCCGGCCACAGCGCGATCTGCAGGTCGGGTCGGTCGTACCAGGCAACCCAGTCATGGATCGGCGGCAGCCCGAACTCCGCCCGCACCTTGTTCATCCGCGCCCCGATGGTGTAGCGGTACATCTTCTCCATCAGTGGCAGAGACTGTATCTGCGTGGGGCACACGGCCACCCAGGCCACCGGAACCCCTAACGTCTCCGCCGCCATCAGGGCGGACACGCCACTGCTGTGCCGGGCCACGACGACCGTGTCACCCGGCACGTGGCGGTCGACCAGAGTGGTGAACTCGGTCCGGATCTGGTCAAACCAGGTGAACCGCTCATAGAACTGTGCCACGGCCATCGGACGGCGGAACACGTCCGCGTTGAGCCGCTGAGTGTCCAACAACTCCTGGGCGTACTGCTCTTCGGTGTCGATCGCGACGAAGTCCATTCCGGAACCGACGACGACGTCCCGATACGGGCTGTGGGTCAGCACGGTCACCCGGTGCCCGTCGGCGGCCAGCGCCTTTCCGACGCCGATGAGCGGCAGCAGGTCGCCGGCTGTGCCGTGCGTGATGACGAACGCGTTAGCCATGATCGTCCCTAGTGATCGTCGGCGGCGTCTAGCAGGACCTCGATCCGTTCGCTGGGCAGAACCCTGAGCTGACCGGCCAGCATGTCGAGCTCGTCGACGTCGTGATCGCCCTGCTGCGCCTCGTCGATGGCGGCGGCGATCTCGGCGATACTCAACGTCGTCTCGAACAGGACGTTGACCGGTAGCTCGACACCGAAGTGCTGGCGGACCTGCCCCATGAAGCCGACGAGCTTGAGGGAATCGCCGTTGAGTTCGAAGAAATTGTCGGTGATGGACCGTGGTGGCGGCGTGAGCAGCTCGGCCCACAGCTGCATGACGGTGCGCTGTGTCGAGGTCTGCGGCGGCACGATCTCGTCGGCGGCCCCGGGGTAGTCGGCGGTCGTGATGCTGCCCCGCCAGGCTTGGACGGCCGCGACGATCTGGGCTGCGGTGGTCAGGTTCGTAGCGATGTGCTGGATCTTCTCCGACGGTGCGGCCGAGGTCGGTCCGGCCTGAATGTTGGCGTCCCCGGACGGGGGTGTGTCGGCGGCCTCGTCGGGTTGGTAGCGAGCGGCGGCGGCCTCGGCGGCGGTGAGGCAGAGGTGGCTGGTGCCGGTGGTACGGTCCCACTGGCCGGGCAGGGCGGCCAGGAACTGGTACGCGGGCAGGTTCCGCCCGGTCGGGACGTACGCGACCCGTACCTCGGTCAGCCCACGGGCGATGGCCCGGGTTCCGAGGTCAGCCATCATACGGTGTTCGATGCCGCGACCGAGCGCACGACAGGACAGCAGCATCGCGTCCACCACCAGTACCGCCTGGTCGACGTGGCACAGGGTCACGCCGACCAGGCCGTAGTCGCCGAAGCGGTCGCGTGCCCGTACCACCAGGCAGGTGCCGTCGTCGAGGTAGGGGGCGAGGTCGGCCACCGGGTACCGCTGGCCGGTCAGGTTGAACTGGTTGGTGCGCGCGGTCAGTTGCGCCACCCGTTCCAGCTCCGTTTCCGTGGGCGCGTCGATGGTGACCGTCAGCCGCAGCCGGTCCAGGAACTCGGCCAGGGTGCCCGCCCGTGCTCTGACCTGTTCGCGTTGCCCGTGCTCCCGGTAACGCAGCCCCCGCTGGCTGTCGTCCCGGGTCACCGTGAAGGTGTCCAGCAGCCAGCTATGGGTCAGCAGCGACACGGCGGCGTCGGCGTCGGGCGGCAGGAGTATCGATGTCACCTGCGGCAGGCTCGACCGCATCTCGGCCACCTGCACCGGATCGTCGTCGACGAACAGGAAGTCGTCCAGCGCGAGCCCCAGTTGCGTCGACAGCGAGCGCAGGTTCTCCGGCTTCGGCTGCCAGTTGGCCCGGATCGCGGTGACGTGCTCGTCGCGCACCAGCATGTCGGGATGCCGTTGCAACACCTCCCGGACGTCCCCGTCGTCGTTGCGACTGTTGAGGCAGAGCAGCCGCCCGGCGTGCACCTGCTCGATCAGCAGCTCCTGCAACCGGCGCCGGCCGGGGGAGACCTCGACGCCGTCCACCCCGACCTCGCCGACCACACCGTCCCACAGCGTGCCGTCGCAATCGGCCACGACGACCTTCTGCGCCGGCCGCAGCCAGCCGTGCACGGCCCGCGCCACCGCGGTGCCCAGCATCGCGTACCCGTCTCGGGTGTACGGCATCCGGCCGAGTTCCTCGGTGAACGGCTCGTGCCACTCCTGCTCGGGAAACCACGACAGTAGTCGTGCCGAGGAGATCGCCACCGCGCCCGGTACACCCGCGAGCTGGGAGATCAACGATTCCTCGGCCTCGGCCGTCGCCTCGGCCGACTGCGATGGTGACGGACACACCACGACCGCCACCCGGGCCGATCCGGCTGCCACGCGTACCGCTTCCGCCAGTTCATCGACCAACTCCGACAGGTTCGGGTCAGGCCCGTCGCCGGCCCGCCCGGAATCGGTCAGCCAGTCGGCCAGCCGAACCAGCACCACTCGGCCGTCCATGTCCACGCCGCTGACGCCGAGCAGTTCCTGGAACACCTGGCCGAAGCCACCGAACTGCCATCCCACGTCCAGATCGAGCAGTCCGGTCCAGAACTCCAGCACGTCGTTGACGGGATCGACCGTGAACGACCCGATCACACGCACCCGGAACACGATTCCTCCCGTTGATCCATCGATCGAGTTACTCATCGCGCCAGTCGGTGCCGGCAGGTCAGGCGCCGGCCAGTTCCCGTGTGAGGGTTTCGAGCGTGCCCTGGTACTCAGCCGCCAGCCGGTCGATCGTCTGGTGGTCGAACCGGTCGGTGCGGTAGGCCACGTTCACCGCGATGTCGCCGGACGCCCGGAAGCTGAGCGTCCACAGCGCGCCGTCCGGGATCTGGGCGGTGACCGGTACGTTGCCCGTCTGCGGTCGGGGGACCGGGTTGAACGTCACGCCGCCGGCGGTCGTGGGATGCGAGTCGGGCACGAAGGGCAGGGCTTGGAACGTCACCGGCGCGAGGTCGTCCCGCATGGCTGCCGCCATGAGGTCTGGAGCGGCGTCGAAGATGCGCGTGGACGGCACGTCGTGGGCGTAGGCGGCCAGGCAGGTGTCGCGGGTGCGCCAGAGCAGCTCCAGCCCAGCGGTGCCCTCGTCCAGCCTCGTCCGCAGCGGCACGAAGTTGAAGAAGGAGCCGACCGCGCTGTCGAACAGCCCGTTTCCCCGGCCCGGAGTGTGCGTCGAGACCACGATGTCGGTGGCGCCGGTCAACCGCTGGACCAGCCGGTAGTAGGCGGCGAGCAGCACCATGAACGGTGAACACCGGGCCTGCCTGGCCAGCCTGGTCACCTCGGTGCCCAGATTCGCGGGAATCACGAATCGGTGCGCGGCGGTCACCGGCGGCAGCTTCGCCGACCGGGGGTGGTCACACCTGAGCGCGGTCAGCTCCGCCCCGCGCAGCGCCTCCGCCCAGTATCGCTCGGCGGTCGTCATCGACCGGCTCCCGGCCCGCGCCCGCTCCCAGGCGACGAAGTCCCGGTACTGGGGTACCGGCGGCAGGTCGCCGGGAGTGCCCGCGCACCGGGCCGCGTACAACTCCACGAGATCGCGCGCGATCACCGGCAACGACCAACCGTCGACCGCGGTGTGGTGCATCAACAGGGCCAGGACGGCATCCTCTTGATCGAAGTACATGATTACCGGGCGTACGTGGGGCAGCTCGTCGGCGTCGACGTCGCTGCACTCCAGCTCGTTCAGGAACGCCGCCGCCCGCCGGGGCCGCTCCTCGTGCGGCACGCCGGGGCATTCCCTGACTTCGAGCCGCGGTGGGCTGGCCGGAAAGACCTGCTGGTAGGGCGACTCGACGCCGCGCACGATCCTGGTGCGTAGGGCCTCGTGCCGCCGTACCAGGTCGAGGAGCGCTCCGCGTAGCGCGGCCTGGTCGATCGGTCCGGCCAGCCGCCGGTCGAGCATGATGTGGTAACTCGGACCGAACGGGCCCGACTCGGGATCGCTGTCGAACATGCACAGGAACTCCTGGTTGAACGAGAGCGGCAGCCGATCCGGCGACACCGCGCCACCCGGGGCGTCCGGTCCGTCGCGCGTCGGGTCCAACTTGACCACCTTGTCCTCCTCGCTGGCATGCGTCTCGCGCCACGGAACCTGTGCGCGAAGGGCGGCCGCCGTGCGTCGGTCGGCGCACCTGGCCTGGTAGGGCAGATCACTCGGCTTGCTGCGCCTCGGCCTGTTTCGCACCGATCGGCGCAACCCCGCGCAAGGTGGTGAACGCCAGCACCGCGAGCGCGAGGAACAGGACCACGCAGAGGGCGGCGATGTTCGTGACCGCGGTGTTGAAGGTCTCTCTGGCCGCGAGAAGGAGCTTTTCGGCGGCACCGGCCGGGAGCCCGTGCGCGAGGTTGAGCGCGTGAGCGATCGAGTCGTTGGCGACGGCCCCGTCTGCCGGCGAGACCTCGGCGGGGATGCTCACGTTGCCCGAGTAGAAGGCGGTCGCCAGGCTGCCGAAGATGGCGATGCCGAACGCGGAGCTGGCCTCGCCGGCGGTGCCGTTCAACGATCCGGCCGAGCCCGCCTGGTCGGCGGGGGCCGCCTGCATCACCAGTTGGCCGCTGAGCACGCCGACAGGGCTGGTGCCGGCCATGACGATGCACAGTCCGACCATCAGCGTGGTGAGACCGTCCACCGCGGGCGTCTGGCTCAGCACGGCGGACCCGACCGAGGCGATGACCAGGCCGCCCGCGAGCACGAACGCCGGTCGCGTCCGCTTCGCCAGCATCGTGGAGACGTGTACGCCGCCGATCGCCACCGTGATCGGCAGCACCATCCACAGCGCGGTCGTCAGCGTGGAGAAGCCCTCGACCAGTTGCAGGTGCTGGTTGAGCACCAGACCGTTGCCGCTCTGCACCACCCCGACGAGCAGGAACATGGCCAGCGTGGCGCCGATGGCGCGGATGCCGAACAGTCGCATGTCGAGCAGGGGATTCGACCGTTGGCGCTGGCGGGTTACGAACACCGCGCCCACCACCAGACCGAAGGCCATCACGGTCAGCGGCAGCGGCTTCCAGCCCACCCGGGCAACGGTCGTGAGACCGTAGACCACCGGGACGATCGCCATCAGCCACAGCACCACGCTCAGCACGTCGATCGGCTGGTCGGACCGGTGCCGGGTCTCCGGTAGGACGAACGGGCCGACCACCAGCAACCACAGCATCACCGGTACCGCGATCAGGAACACCGACCCCGGCCAGAACCGGTTCAGCAACAGGCCGCCGACGGTCGGCCCGAGGGAGACGCCGACCATGGCCGCGGTGGCGGAGATGGACATCGCCGTGGCCATCTGCCGGCGGTCCGGGAACAGCTCCCTGATCAGGGCGAAGAGACTCGGTCCGACGGCGCCGCCGGCCATGCCGAGCGCCGCCCTGAGGACGATGAGGGATTCCGGCGTATTGGCGAACGCGGCCAAGAGGGACAGCACGCTGAAGGCGGCAGCGCCGGTCAAGAGCAACTTGCGATGGCCGACCCGGTCACCGACGCGACCCATCGCCACCAGAAAAGCCATCAGGAAGAAGCCGTAGATGTCCGCGATCCAGAGGGTTTGCGTGCTGGTCGCCCCGAGGTTCGCGGTCAGGGAAGGCAACGCGAGGAAAATGATGCCGTTATCCAGGAGGATGAACATCATCGGCACCACGAGGGCGGCTAATCCCACCCACTCCCGGCGTCCGGCGCGCCGGACCTGATCCGCTTTTCCGCGCTCCAACTCGACCATGCGAAAAGCATTCACCGCGAGGGGCGCATCGGTCATCTTCGAACTTGCCTATCGTCGCCGACGCTTGCCGGCGTCCTTTTCCAGCGATATCCGCGCGGCAACGCGCGGCTGCCACCACGATGGGTGTGGCAACCTGCCCGCGCTCCAGCCAAGCAGGGCACCGGGACGGACGATGCCGTAGGCCCGTCCACCCCGGTGCCGCTTCACTCCTCGGTCCGCCACGCCGGCGCCGCAGCCCGCCGGTCTGGCCACGGACTAAGGGCGGGTTGTCGCTGAGACGGCGGGCCGGGCGCTACCGCGCGGCCAGCCCCGCCAGGTACGGGCCGAGGCGGTCGACGGTGGCGGTCCAGCCGTTGGCGATGCCCTTGGTCAGCCAGCTGCGGACGGCCTCGTCGCTCACATGGTCGTCGAACCCGACGTCGAGGGTCATCTCGGTGGCACCGTCGACGTCCTTGAGCGTGACCGTGACGACCGGGTTGTCGTCGGAGCTGTCCACCCCGACGGGCGGCCAACCGTCCACCGCGCCCCAGGTGAAGACGAGCTTCTCCGGCGGGACGACCTGACGGTACACGCCGCCGGTGGTGTACTGGCGCTCCTCGTTCTCGATCATGTGCAGCCGCCAGGCGCCGCCGGTCTTGAGGTCGACCGTGGTTTCATGCCGCGACCCGGCGGTCTCCGTGTCGATGAACCAGTGCAGGTGTTCGGGGTCCGTCCATGCCTGGAAGACGAGTTCGCGGGGGGCGTCGAGCCTCCGCACGATGGTGAATCCGCGTCGGGTCTCGGTCAGGGTACTCATCGTTGGTCCTCTCGTGGTTGTCCACGCCTACCCGTCGGCGCCGGCCGGTCCCCCGGCCTCCCGGTCTCGCATCATGGTTTTCAGGTGCTCCTCCAGCCGGTCCAGGCGGGCCTGGAAGGCTCGGTAGGGCTCCATCCACTTGTCGAGCTCCAGCAGCGGGCCGATTTCGAGCCGGCAGTGCCGCCACTGGGCGTTGCGGCTCTTCACCACCAGCCCGGCCTTTTCGAGGACGCTGAGGTGCCGGGACACCGAGGGCAGGCTCATCGCGTGTGGCGCGGCGAGCTCCTTGACCGTGGCCTCCCCCTCTGCCAGCCGAGCCAGGATGGAGCGCCGCGTCGGGTCGGCCAGGGCGGCGAACGTCGCGCTCAGGGAGTCATCAACCACGGCATTTACTCACCTTGTTAATTAGCAGATGCCCTAAGTAGATCCCTCGCCGTCGATGATGTCAACCCAACCCCCGGCAGCCCGGCTCAGCGATGTCCGGCGAAGGTCAGCTTCTCCAGCGTGGGTACGAGATCGCTGGGACTCGGGGCGGCGAGCATGTCCGTGCGCAGCCGCGCCGCGCCCACGGCGAACGCGGGATCGGCGATCACCCTGGTGATCTGGTCACGGATGGCGGGGATCGACGGCTGGCCGAGATCCATCACCTCACCCGCGCCGAGGCTGGTCACGTACCGCCCGGTTATCGGCGCCAGCTTGTAGCGGAAGTAGCCATGAGACGTCCCGTCCTCCCGCTCCGGCAGGTCGACGACGAGCTGGGGCACACCGGCCTGACCGGCCGGGGCCATCGTGCCGAGGCCACCGTGGTGGATGAGCGCCGAGCAGGTGGGCAGAAGGTAGTCCAGCGGGAGGTAGTCGACCACCCGGACGTTGCCCGGGACAGTGGACACGGCGGCCAGTTGGCTCTCGTCCAGCGTCGCGATGACCTCGATGTCCAGCCCGGACAACGCTTCCATGAGCGCTTCGAGCCAACCCCACCCCGTTTTGAGGTACGTCCGCACGGACAGCCCCAACGACAACGCCACCCTGGGCCGCTCCGGCACCGGATACAGCCAGTTCGGCATCGCGACCTGCTCCGAGTACGGGATCCAACGCATCGGCAGCCGCAACGTGTCGACGGAGTAGTTCATGCCCTTGGGCATGACGTCGATCGTCCATTCGCCGTACAGGATGTCGTGGTCGACGTTGACCCCGTACTTCTCCGCCATTCCGCGTACCGTCTCGGCGAAGGGGTTGGGCAGATCGGGCGCGTCAGGGCCGCTGGTGAGCCGGGAGAAGGTGTCCAGGTACCAGCCGTTGTAGTCGGTACCGGACTGCCGCGCCTGCCGCGCGCCGGCCGCCCGCGCGGCCACCGCCGCGCCCGGCATGCACGGGTCCCAGATAACCAGGTCCGGCTTCCACCGGCGGAAGAACGTCACCATGCCGTCCATGGCCGGCATCGGATCCTCCGGCGAGGCCTGGAAAGGGCAGAACTCCCACATGGATGGCAGGAATCCGTAGCTGACCGTGTCCCAGGCCAGCTTGTCCTCCTTCGGAATGGGCAGCATCTGGTTGATGCGGAACATTTCCTCGCGCGCTGCCGGGAAGTCGGCCGCCGGCCCCTGCGGCGGAGGCGCCTCGGCCTCGCCGTACATCGATGCGAACGGCAGGCCGGATGCGGCGACGGTCTCGGCCAGATCCGGGTGTGAGACGAAGACGACCTCGTGCCCGGCGTTACGCAACGCCCAGGCGAGCGGGACGAACGGATAAAGGTGGGCAGGCGCTGGCCAGAGCGCAAACGCGACGCGCATCCGGAACTCCTCTCGTTTCGGTCAGGATGTCCCGCGCTGTCGACGAGTCGACTGTTCCGCAGGGCTGCCGTAGTGGTGGTCACCGCAAGCCACGCCGCACCGGCTGATCGTGCCGTTCGCGGTTCCTCCCCCATGCGCAATGCTCGCCCCACGGCCGCGAAGCCTGCATCTTCCGACGTGCTGACGCACCAGCGGCGACGACCCGGCCGGCTGGCACTCGATCTCGGGGATGAGCACCCGCCTCCCGTCCAAGATCTCCTGGTTTGCGTCCGGCCCACCGGCCGCGGCCGACAGCGCACGTCAAGAGATGCGGGGCCACCATGGCGGTGACAGTTTCAGGTTGTCGCTGCCGTGGGCCGGCCGGGCGACGGGAGCTCGGTCAATCGAGCAGACCCGATCCGCCGACGGTGGTCGCCACCGTTGGGTGAGTCGCTCTGGCTGTTCCTAGGAGGACATGGTGTTGGAAACACAGGCTCCACCTCGGTCGGACCTCGTGGCCCGCGCGTCCGAGCTGATCCCGCTGCTTCAGCGGCATGCTCGGTGGCACGAGGAGAACCGTCGCCTTCACGACGAGGTGATCGCGGCGTTGACCGCCTCCGGCATCCTGCGGATGCGCATCCCGCACCGCTTCGGCGGGTACGAGAGCGACGCGCGGACCGTACTCGATGTCCTGGCCGAACTCGGTCGCGGGGACGCGTCCACCGCCTGGACGGTCTCGGTGTGGTCGATCAGCAACTGGCTGGCTTGCCTGTTCCCCGACGAGGTCCAGGACGAGGTGTTCGGCTCGCCCGGCACTCGGGTCTGCGGCGTGCTGACCCCGTCGGCCGCGGCGGAGCCCACCGCCGGCGGCTTCACCGTCAACGGTCAGTGGCGGTTCGTCAGCGGGGCCCTGCACAGTCAGTGGCAGGCGATCCTGGCGATGGGGCCGGCGCCCGACGGCAGCCAATGGCCGGTGATGGGCCTGGTACCGATGTCCGACCTGGAGATCGTGGACGACTGGCACACCTCCGGCCTGGCCGGCACCGGCAGCGTCAGCGTCGTCGCCCGGGGCGTGTTCGTCCCGCAGGAGCGGATGATCCCGATGCCCGCCGTGCTCAGTGAGCAGTACGCCTCGCGCACCAACGCCGACCACGGGCTGTACCGGCAGCCGATGATGGCGACCGGCTGCGCCAGCTTCACCGGCTGCGCCATCGGGCTGGCGCAGGCGGCGCTGGAGAGCTTCCTGGAGCGCCTACCGCAACGCAAGATCACCTATACCACCTACGACAGTCAGCGGGAGGCCCCGCTGACCCACTTCCAGGTGGCCGAGGCGTCGCTCAAGATCGACGAAGCGCGGTTCCACGCGCGTCGGCTGGCCGACCTCGTCGACGGCAAGAGCGTCACCCTGGAGCCGTGGACGCTCCCCGAGCG
The DNA here is from genome assembly GCF_040649295.1 of Micromonospora sp. NPDC048999. Taxonomy (NCBI): domain Bacteria; kingdom Bacillati; phylum Actinomycetota; class Actinomycetes; order Micromonosporales; family Micromonosporaceae; genus Micromonospora; species Micromonospora sp. NPDC048999. Next base: position 106,149 of record NZ_JBEZFI010000009.1, read on the forward strand.
CGTGCTCGCCCGGGCGAGCCTGGGCCGCGTCTTCCACCTCACCCGGGAGTCGGTCGGCCTGCTGCGCACGGCCAGCGGTGGCAGCTCGATCTACACCGACGTTCCGATTCAACGCATCGACCGCGATGTGCAGGCGTTGAACATGCACGCCCTGATGCATCCGAACACGAACTTCGAGCTCTACGGCCGCGTGCTCTGCGGTCTTGAGCCGAACACCCCGTACATCTGATCTCGCCCGGCGCCGTGCCCCGCGGCTGGCGTCGCCGATCGCGGGGAGAGAAAGCAGCACGTCCATCACCTTCCGGCCGGCATCCGGGGTGGACGCGTGCGGGCGGTGGCCGCCGGCCACCGCCCGCACGCCGCGACAGAACACGACCCCTAGCCGTACGTGGGATGCTGCGGCCAGCCGGGCGGCGAGTCTTCCCAGTCCTCCTGGCGGCCGTAGACCGTGATGTCGAGGATGCTGTTCCGCCACACCAGCCGGTCCACGCCCCGCTGGCCGGTGGAGTAGGTGCGGTAGATGCTGTCCCCCTCGGCCCGCAGGAACGAGCTGAGCAAGAAGCCCGCGCCGGCGCCGCAGTCCGCCGAAAAGGAGGTGCCCCGCGACGAGGCGATCGGCACGTTCCAGCCCTTTTCCTGTTTGGCCGCCGCCAATTGGGCGAGGGGCATGTCGGAGACGGTCACCCAGCCCACACCGCGCCCGGCGAGGATGTCCACTCCCCGGTCGGGGAGGTTGTCGGTGAATCCCGTGCAGCCCGGACAGAGCCGCCCCGGCCCCGCGTCCATGAACTGGTAGATCAACAGCTGGTGGTGTCCCTGGAAGAGGTCGAGCAGGGACCTGGGGCCATCCGGAGTGTCGAACGTGTACGAGTTGTCGAACTGCACCATCGGCAGCCGGCGGCGCCGCGCCGCCAACGCGTCCAGCGCCCGGGTCGCCTCCTTTTCCGCCTTGAGCAACTCGTCCCGTTCCTGTTGCCACTCTTCCGCAGACACGATCCTCGGCTTGTTCACGTCGCGATTATGCGCCAGGAGCGTGACAAAGACCGGCATCAACGGCCGAAGGGCTTAGGTTTCGGGTCCCCGTCGCCTACCGCCCGCGGATGGGGGCGGGCGAGGTCACGACAGAATCCGGGCGAAGGCGCGAACGTCGTCGACGAAGAGTTCCGGCTGTTCCAGCGCGGCGAAGTGTCCGCCCCGATCGAATTCGGTCCAGTGGGCCAGTGTCGGCAGGATCTGCTCGGCCAACTTGCGGACCGGACGGACCACGTCCCCCGGGAAGTACGCCACCCCGGCGGGCATGGTCAACGGCCACGGTCCGGCCCAGGTCCTCAAGAAGTCCTCGATCCGGTGGTTCGACTCGTAATAGAGCTGCGCGCTCGACTCGGCCGTGGCGGTGAGCCAGTAGATCGAAGCCATCGCCAGCAGATCGTCCCGGTCGATCGCCTCCTCCGGCGCGCCGGTCGCGCCGGACCACTCCTTGTACTTCTCCACCAGCCAGGCCAACTGCCCGACCGGCGAGTCGGTCAACGCGTACCCGAGCGTCCTGGGCCGGGTGGACTGAATCTTCCGCCATCCGGCGCCATCCTGCTCGAAGCGGCCGGCGAAGGCGAGTCGGGCCTGGTCCTCGTCGTCGAGTTCGAGTGCGGCCAACGCGGACGGGTCGGCCGGCGGCATGGTGACCAGCATGCTGACATGCACCCCGGCGACATGCGTGGGGTCGGCCAGGCCCAGGTGCAGCGAGATCGGGGCACCCCAGTCACCGCCCTGCACGACATACCGGTCGTAGCCCAGCTGGCGCATCAGCTCCGCCCATGCTCGGGCCACCCGACGCACGTCCCAGCCGGCCTCCCGGGGTGCGCCGGAGAAGCCGTAGCCGGGCAGTGAGGGGATGACCACGTGGAACGCGTCGCGCGGGTCACCGCCGTGCCGCGCCGGGTCGGTCAGCGGCCCGATCACCTTGAGAAACTCGGTGAAGGTGCTCGGCCAACCGTGGGTGAGGACCAGCGGTACGGCGCCGGGCTCGGGCGACCGGACGTGCACGAAATGCACGTCGACGCCGTCGACGCCCGTCACGTACTGCGGAAACTGGTTGAGCCGTTGCTCGACCGCGCGCCAGTCGAACCGGGTCCGCCAGTGTTGGACCAGATCCTCCAGATACTGCCGCGGCACCCCTCGTTCCCAGCCCACCCCCGGCAGCTGCGGCTGCCAACGGGTGGCGTCGAGCCGCCGATGCAGGTCATCCAGACTGGACTGATCTACATCGATGCGAAACGGGCGCATACTCCACCTCCCAAGGGATTCGGGTTGTCAACGGATCGAGTGCCGAAGCACCCGGAGGACAGTTCCGGGCCGCATCAGGGCCTGCGGCGGGTCAACCATGCCCGCCGCCCGGATGAAGGCGTTCGTGAGCGCCGGATCGCGCACCGCCGCCTTCTGTAGTCGCGCCACATAGGCGTTCGCCATTCGGATCTTCAGCGTGCGGTTTCCCTCCACGCCGGGAAAGCCGAGATCGGCGCCGGCCGAGAAGTCCCAGGCAAGGTCGACCTCCGGTGCCATTTCCCGGAAGAAGGTCTGCGGGTCCGGCATGCCGCGTTCGAGCTGCCGGCGCAGGACCACCGACTCGATCGCGGCCACCGTCATCCCCTGGGCGTAGATGGGATTGAAGCTGCACAGCGCGTCGCCCATCACCAGCAGCCGCTCCGGAAACCGGGTGAGACGCTCGTAGCGTCGGCGGACGCTCGCCGGATAGCTGAACGACACCGGGTCGTCCAGCGGCTCGGCGTCCCGAATGGCCTGGTAGATGTCCGGCACCGGCAGGGATTTGGCGAAGGCGACGAAACCCTCGGGATCGGTCGGCGGGTGATCCCCGAGCATGCCGGTGAGCGACAGCTCGTACCGCCCCGGGTCGCCGGGCAGCCGGTAGAGGAACGCGCCGCGTGGGCTCGTCGGCGTCGGAGCCGGGATGATGGCCAGATCGTCGCCGAGCGGGTCGGTACGTAGCCGATAGTGCCGGGTCGTGTAGGCCAGCCCGATCTTGACCTTGTCCTCGGGCGGCCGGTCGTAGCCCAGTTCCCACAGCCAGCGCGGGGTACGCGAGCCGCGGCCGGTGATGTCGAGCAGCAGGTCCGCCGGGATCGTCTTCTCGGCGTCCCCCTCGGCCCGGCTGCGCACCCGGACACCGACCACCCTCCGCCGGTCCGGGGTCGCCTCGAAGCCGAGGATGTCGTGCCGGTCGAGGATGGTGACGTTGGCCAGCTTCCTGACCCGCTCCCGCACGTGGTGCTCCAGCACCGGCCGGGTCGCTGGCACGCAGAGCAGGCCCGAGATGCTCGGTGCCAGCCGCTTGCCGTCGATGTACCACCGGTTTCCGCCGTTGAAGTCGCCGGCCTTGACGCCGGCGGCGATCATCTCGTCGGTCAGCCCGGGGAACTGTTGCTCCAGGATCTGCTGCCCCTTGGCCATGATGCCGTGGGCGTGCCGACCGTGCGGAACCCCCCGGCGGTACCCGGCGCTGTCCGGCAACTCGTCCCGGTCCAGGACGAGGACCTCGCCGAAGAAGTCGGCGAGCGTACGGGCGGCCAGCAGCCCGGCGATGCCGCTGCCCAACACCAGGGCACGGTCTCCCACCCGACTGGTCATCGGTATCTCCTCCTTCAGGCCCGAGTGGGCCGAGTCCGGCGCTACGGCAGCCGTCAGCCGCCCGCCATCGGCGGGATGATGGTGACCGTGCTTCCGTCCGCGACCACCGTGGCCGCACGGGCCTGCCTCGGCACCAGGACGTCGTCGATGCACACGTTGAGGTAGCCGGCCGGTTCCTGGTCCGGGCCCAGCAGCCGCCGGCGGTATGCCGGGTTCTCGGCGACGAAGCGCTTGACCACCTCGGGCAGCGGCCCGGCCTCGGTGTCGAACGTGGACTTGCCGCCTTCCGCCCACACTCCGGGCAGGACGATCTTCACCATGACATTTCTCCCGTTCCTCACGCGCTCTTCGCGCAGCGGAACCCGTGCGCGAAGGTCGCCCAACCAGTCGGGTCACCGTGCATCCGCTCACTGCACCGGACCTGATATCGGAGGTTCATCCACGAGCCGCCCCGGATGACGCGGTAGCGGCCGAACGCCATCCGGACGGTGGGGTCGCACTCGGTCGTCTCGGCGTACTGGTGCGACACGGTGCCCGTCCACTCGTAGACGTTGCCGGCCATGTCGGCGCAGCCGTACGGGCTGTCACCGCGGTCCGAGAAGGCACCGACCGGCGTCGACCGCGGCACCACGCCGTCCCGGTCGCACATTTGCGCCCACCAGGCCTGCCAGTCGCCGTACGTCTGGACCGCGTCCACGTGCAGTTCGGTCGTGTTGGCGTTGGCGGAGGACCACTCGTCGCCCCACGGCCAGACCCGGAACTCGGGCCCGCGCGCGGCCAGTTCCCACTCGGCCTCGGTGGGCAGGCGTTTACCGGCCCACCGGGCGTACGCGGTGGCGTCCCCCCAGGAGACGTGCACCACCGGGTGGTCGTCGTACCCGTCGATCCGTACGCCCGGTCCGCCGGATGCGTCCCAGTGGGCGCCGGGTAGCTCCTGCCACCCCGCACGGCCGTAGACGAGGCTGTACCCGCGACGTTCGGCCTCGGTCCGGTACCCGGTCTCCCGGACGAACCGGCGGAAGTCACCGACCGTCACCGGGTACCGGTCGATCAGATACGGTTCCAGCTCCCGGGCGACCGGCGGTGTCTCGTCGGCGAACCACTGCCGGCCGAACGGCTGATCCGCCTGGTCGAGCAGGGCCAGCATCCACTCCGGAGAGCCCTGCAGGAACCGCCCGCCAGGTATGTACACCATCTGCCCCATGTCCCTCCCCTCCCGACTACTCGGTCTGCTCTGACGCGGGCGCCGGCTCCCGCACCACGATCGGCACCGACGGGGTGTAGTGGACGGTGCCGAACGCCATGACCTTGACCAACGCCCAGACCTCCATCGGCGGGGTGGCGGGCGGGACGCGAACCGGGAACCTGACCTCGACCAGGCCGCCCGGCGGGACGGAGAAGGCTTGGGTCCATGGTCCGAGCAACTCCCACGTCCCGTACGGGGAGATCAGCTGCGCCTCGCCGTGGACCTCCGCCCGGCACGGGTTGGTCAGCTGGACCCGCAACTCGGCCGGGCGTCCGGGGACGACGTCCAGGGCCGGGGTCTCGACTCGTACGTCCAGTGGCCCGCTCCGGTCCTCGCCCGGCCCGATCCACAGCGCGGTCACGTCCTCGACGACCTGGCCGTGTTCGCCATGCACCCGGGCGGCGAGGTGGCGCACCCCGGGGACGGCGTCCTCCCGGGGGGTCACTCTCACCTCGAAACGCCGGTGACCGTCGTCGAGGTCGTAGCAGAGACCGCCGGTCGGCGTCGCGGTCACGCCGGCCGGTATCACCAACTCGACCTCCCCGGCGGCCGGACCGGTGGTCGAGACGGTGACGGTCACCGTCGTGGGACCGGTCAGGTCGACCACCTGCGGCTCGACGTGCACCATCACCGGCTGGTCGCCCAGCGGCGCCGCGCCTTTGTCGTGCAGCCAGTAGCGGGCGTACACCGGCTGCGCGGCCTCCCGTCGGGGCCCCAACTCGGCGGGCTCGGCCCCGGTCCCGGCCGGGTCCGGGACGGCCGTGAGGGTGACCGTCGCGGCCGGTCCGAGGTCGACCACGACGCCGCCACCGGCGGCCTCCTCCAGCGGCGGGCCCGTCTCCTCCCTGAGGTTGGACATCGCCCCCTCCCGCAGGGGACGGAAGCAACTCAGGGTGGCCCGGGTCGGCCGGCCGTGCGCCTCGAAGCACCGCACGGTGATGCCGTTCTCCAGGTGGGTCGGCAGCCCCGCCGGCAGGCCGGTTTCGCGCCGCTTGAGCGCCGTCACGACCACGTTGTCGGCATCCACCTGGAGCAGGCTCGCCGACGCCGGAAGCTCACCCTGGTGGGTCTCGGTGACCTCCGCGTGCAGCCGGCTGTTGTACGCGTGGCCGGCCCGGACGAGACCCGCGTCCCGCCAGTCGCCCGGCCCCCAGACCAGGGCGTACTCGAAGGTGTGAGTCCAGTGCTGGAGGGCGAAGCTGGAGCCGTCGGGCGCGGCGCGGCGCGGCGGGTCGATCCAGATGCCGCTCGGCCACTCGCTGCACGAGCGCATCAACGACAGGTAGAGGGTGCCGTCCGGCTCGACCACCGCGCCGGGCGTGCCCCGGTTGAGTAACGCCGCCGAGTAGCTCTCCAGCGACTCGACCGGATCGGCGCCGTCGACACCGGCCGGCTGGTCCACCTCGATCGTCGAGTCGGCCAGGTCGGCGACCAGTTCGGCGACGGCCCCGGCGGTCGCCCGGTCGTCGCGGCCGGCGACCACGAGGACCGGCAGCGCCTGGTCGCCGCGCACGTCCGCGCCGGGTACCCAGGTCTCCCGCCGGCCACGCGCCGCCGGCACCCAGAGCCGGGCCGTACCGGTGGTGGCGATCAATTCGCGCAACCGATCGGCGTACCGTTCTCCGGCGGCGGCGAGGACCCGCGCGGTGAACGCGTTGGTCTCGGGCCCGCCGATCGCCAGCCGGATATCCGGCAGGTTCGAGTCGAGGGTCAGGGAACCGCAGCGGGAGCCGTCCGGGCGGGACGTGGTGGCGGTGACTCCCTGCTGGACGAGGGCGGCCACCAGCCCGCGCAGCACGTCGTCCGCAGGCCCGCCGGCCCCGTGTTCGGCCACCACCTCCGCGACGCCGATCGCCTGGGCGCCCCGCGACGTCGTTCCGTCGCGCAGCGCGATCCGGGCGGTGGCGGAGAGGCCCACCCAGGTGTACGCGGGATTGTCCAGCACGAACGGGTGTTCGGCGACGTCCAGCTGAGTGTGGCCGAAGGTGCGGCCCACCACCGCGTTGCCCACCTCGTACACCGGGAGGGCACCGGCGATGTCCAGTGGGAAGCGCACCCGCAGCAGGCGCTCCTGAGCAGCGAAGGCGTCGACGCGGGTGCGGAACTCCAGCCGGTCCAGCCCCCGCCACAGGGTGATCTCGGTGACCACGTCGAAGTCGTCGAGGCGTCCGGTGACCACCAGTCGCTGGCCGGCGGGAGACACCTCGACCCGTACGTCGGCGGGCTGTGAGCCGGTGGACCGACGGGTCCCACGCGGGATGATGTGCCAGGGGCCCTTGCGGAACTCGGGATGCTCCGGGTATTCGTCGTCGCAGACGACCTCGCCGGCAACCTCGCCGGGCCGTAACAGGTCCTTGCCGGTGCGCTTGTCATACACCCGGCTCAGCGCGCCGCCGCGTGCCGGGTCCGCCACGACGAGGAGAGACTCGCTTTCGATGCGCCGGCCCGGCACCGGCCGCCAGCCCGACACGTCCGGCCCGGTCCGCTCGCGCAGCCGGTACGTCCGGTAGCCGGTGGCCGGAACGTCCGCGGCCACGAAGGCGAGGGTGATCGACGCCAGGGTGCCGTCCGGATGCCGTGACATCGCCGTGGCGACGGCCGGCACCTCATTCCCAGCATCGTCGGTCACCGTCACGCCACCCGTGCCGGGGTGGGCGAACCCGGCGGTGACCGAAACCAGATCGGTGCGGCCCCACGCGTGGGTGTTGACGACGACCAGTGGCCGGCCGTCGCCGCGGGTGTCGACCCGGCCGAGCAGGCAGGCGAGCGCCTCCCGGCGTACTCCCGTGCCGAGCTCGTACGCCTCTCGCCAGCCACCGAGAAGATCGAGGTAGACCTGGTCGGACATCACGCCGGTGATGCCGTCGTGGTGGGCGCCGAAGCAGAGCTGCCGCCACGCCTTGTCCAGGGCCTCGGCGGGATAACGGGCACCCAGGAGGCTCGCCAGCGTGGCGAGCTTCTCCCCCTCGGTGACCGCCACCTCGGCGGCGCGCTGGCCCTGCTTGATGTCGATGTACGACACGTCCTTACCGGTGTAAACCGGGTTCATGTCGCGTGACTGCGGGCTGAAGGTAAGTCCTCGCCGGTCGGCCTCGTCGCGTACGCGGGCGAAGAACTCACCCGGCAGACCGCAGACGAACCGCGGCCACACGTACCGTTTGTTCCACGACCGGTGGATCTCGGTGGTCCACTTGGCGGGGATGACATGGTTGTAGCCGACCGGCAGCAGCACGTTGCGGGTCGCCGCCACCCGTTTGAGCGCCTGGAACTGGGCGTACACCTCCTCCTCGGCGTCGGCCAGGGTCTCCAGGTCGTTGAGCCGCCAGCCGGCCGGGTAGTGGTGCGCAAGGTAGGTGGAGAGCAGCCCACGCCCGTCCGGGCCGATCCACTCGAACTCGGTCGGGAACTGCATGCCGGTGGTGCCCCCGGCGCTGAGTTCCGGGCCCCACTTGTGGAACGGTCCCCGGGCGAACGCGCTCGCGGTGAGCCCGGCATCGGCGAGCACCGCCGGGAGGGCGGGATCGTGGCCGAACACGTCGAGCAACCATCCGGTACGCGGATCCATGCCCACCATGTCCCGGTGGTAGCGGATGCCGAACATCGCGTTGCGGATCGTGCTCTCCAAACTGGTCAGGTTCGTGTTCGGCTCGTTGTACATACCGCCGACCAGTTCCAGCCGGCCGGACGCGATGAGCCGGCGTACCTCGTCCCGGTCCTGCGGGTACAGGTCCCAGTACGGGCGCAGATAGTCCAGCTCCGCGAGGACGAACTTGTAGTCCGGGTCGCGGCGGGCCAGGTCGAGGTGGGAGCGCACCAACTCGAACGCGGCGGCCTGGCCGGGCTTGCGATGGTCCTGGGCGATCTGCGGCTGCTCGTCCCAGGTGTCGAGGAAGCCGGCCTGGGTGTTCCACCAGAACGGGTCGTAGTGGAAGTGCGGCACCAGGAACACGGTCCAGCCGGGCGCGGCGACGACCAGTTCGGTCTCGCGTCGGACGCTCCGGTCGCCCTGCCGCGCGAGGACGGTCACCGGCTGGCGGGTTCCCTCGGCGAGGTGTGGGTCGACGGCGACGGGTACGTCGACGACGCGCTCCTCGCCGGGACGCAGCCCGGACACCTCGACGCGGTCCGGCGTACCCACCCCGACGCCCTCGACCAGCACGACGACCGGCTGTCCAGCCCGTAGGCTCTCGCCGGCACCACGGCGCAGTGTCACCCGGTGCAGTTGGAGAGGTCGTTCCTCGGTACCGACGAACAGGTCGGTCGAACTGACGTCACCAATTTCAATCATGCGTCTCCGACCTCTGCTGTTCGAGTTCACACGCCCGCCAGCTCTCTCATCAGCCAGGATGGGGCACCGGTGACGCCCCGGCATCTTCCCGAATGCCGTACCGCCGGCCGGTGCGGGAATCGCAACCGAGAAGAAGATCCTGTCACCGCAGGGCCAGCATGCTGGACTCAGTTCCTCAGCGGAAAGGGCTGCGCGTGCGACCATTCAAAGTTGACGTTCCAGAATCGCAGTTGGTGGACCTTCGTCAGCGCATCGCGGCGACCAGATGGCCGGGCGAGAATATCGCGTCCGACTGGGAACGGGGGGTCCCGGCGAACTACCTGAAAGAACTCGCGGAATATTGGGGTACGAAATACGACTGGCGGGCCGCCGAACGCCGGTTGAACGAGTACCCGCAGTTCGTCACCGACATCGACGGCGCGAACATCCACGTCCTGCACATCACCTCGCCGGAGCCGGGCGCCACCCCGGTGGTGCTCACCCACGGCTGGCCCGGTTCGATCGTGGAGTTCCTGGACATCATCGGTCCGCTCACCGACCCGGCCGCCCACGGAGGCGACCCGGCGGACGCCGTCCACCTGGTTCTCCCGACCCTGCCCGGGTACGGCTTCTCCGGGCCGGTCGGGCAGGCCGGCTGGGACGTGCGGCGCGTCGCCCGGGCCTGGGCCGAGCTGATGCGTCGTCTCGGGTACGACTCCTACGTGGCGGCGGGCGGTGACTGGGGGTCGTTCGTTTCGCTGGAGTTGGCCCGGCAGGACCCCGAACACGTCACCGGCGCCCACCTGTCCATGCTGCTCACCGCCCCGTTCGGCGAGCCGGGCGAGATCGAAAAGCTGTCCGAGTCGGACGCGGCGCGACTCGCCGACCTCGGGCACTTCCAGGCGGAGTTGTCGGGCTACCTGGTGCTGCAGTCCACCCGTCCGCAGACGCTGGGTTACGGCCTGACCGACTCGCCGGTGGGCCAGCTCGCCTGGATCGTGGAGAAGTTCCGCGAGTGGAACCGGGCCGCCCGGACCCCCGAGGACCTGATCGGACGCGACGCCCTGCTGACAAACGCCACCATCTACTGGTTGACCGGGACCGCCGGCACCTCCACACACCTGTACTACGAGTCCGCGGCGTACACGGCCGAGTTGTTCACTCCCGGCGCCCGCCGAGACCCGATCCGGGTACCGCTGGGCGTCGCGGCGCTGCGGCTGGACACCACTCCACCGATCCGCGCGTTCGCCGAACGGGACTACCCCGCCATCACCCACTGGTCGGAACTCGACGGTGTCGGCCATTTCGCCACCCTGGAGCGGCCCGAACTCTACGTCGACGACCTTCGCGGTTTCGTCCGGTCCGTCCACGCGTAACCACCATCCGGCACCGACACACCTTGGGAGGAACCATGAAGCCACTGGGGATCGCAGGGGCGTGGACTCGGGACACAAGAGTGTTCCGGGACGCCCGGGGCAGCTTCCGGGACTGGTACCAGGGCGGGGAGATCAGCGCCGATGTGGGGCGCGACTTCGTCATGCGGCAGGCGAACTGCGTGGTGTCCCACCGGGGAGTGATGCGCGGGATCCACTACACGCAGGTACCCCCGGGCACCGCCAAGTACTTCACCTGCGTGCGGGGCACGCTGCTCAGCGCCGTGGTCGACGTTCGGGTCGGCTCGCCGACGTTCGGGCAGTGGCGTACGGTCGAGCTCAATGCCGCCGACGGACAGGCGCTCTACGTGGCCGAGGGCCTCGCGCACGGGTTCCTGTCGCTGGACGATTCGGTCCTGGTCTACGCCTGTTCGACGACTTTCAACCCGCGTCATGAACACGGCATCAACATGCTCGACCCCGAGTTGGGTATCGACTGGCCCGCCGGCGTCAGCCCGGAACTCTCGGAGAAGGACTCCGTCGCACCGAACCTCGCCGAGGCGGAGCGGCTCGGGTTACTGCCCCGGTGGGTGGACTGCCCGGACGGCCAGGCCTGACTGGTCGGCGGGGGTGGCCGGCCAGCTACGGCAATTCCGGAGATGCCGGGAGCGACACACCGGGCTGCAATTAGTACAAGTGACGACTGTCGGGTTATCCGCTGGATACGGCCCGGGGCCGCGCTAATTGCGGCCTGACGACATCCACTGCCCTCCAGGGAGGCAACGCACATGCGAGCTCTGGTGTTGTCCGGCGGTTCCGGCCTGCGATGCCGACCATTCACGCATTCGATGCCGAAACAGCTCATCCCAATCGCGAACAAACCTGTTCTGCATTATGTGATCGAGAACATCCGCGATCTGGGTATCACCGACATCGGCCTGGTGGTGGGCCTCTGGGAACGGGAGATCGCGGAGTCGATCGGCGACGGCTCCCGCTTCGGGGTGCGCGTCACCTACCTCCGCCAGGAGGCACCACTCGGCCTGGCCCACGCGGTGCAGGTGGGCCGGCCCTTCCTCGGCGACGACGACTTCTTGCTGCATCTCGGCGACAACTTCCTCGCCGAGGGGATCGCCGAGGTGGCCGCCGACTTCGCGGCCCGTCGTCCGCCCGCGCAACTGCTCCTGCACAAGGTCGCCGACCCCAGCTCGTACGGGGTCGCGGAGGTCAACGCCGACGGCTCGGTACGCCGACTGGTGGAAAAGCCAGCGCAGCCGCGCACCGACCTGGCGGTCGTCGGGGTGTACTTCCTCACCCCCGACATCCATGCGGCGATCGACGCGATCAGGCCCAGCTCGCGCGGCGAGCTGGAGATCACTGACGCGATCCAGTGGCTGATCGACCACGGCGCGCGGGTCACGTCCCGCGAGTACGGCGGGTTCTGGAAGGACGTGGGTCGCATCGGCGACATCCTCGCCTGCAACCGCCGGGTACTCGACGGCCTACGACCGGCCGTCCGGGGCCAGGTCGACCGGGAGAGCATGCTCCATGGCCAGGTCGTCGTCGAGGACGGCGCCCGGGTGCTGCGATCACGCGTGGACGGGCCGGTGATCATCGGGGCCGGCACGGTGGTGGAGGACAGCTGGATCGGCCCCGGCACCTCCGTCGGGCGTGACTGCGTCATCCACAACTCCGGGATCCAGGAGTCGCTCCTGCTGGACGGGGCACAGATCACCGGGGTCCGTGGTGCCGGGGAATCGCTGATCGGCCGCCGCGCGAGCATCCGCCGGATCGCCGCCAACACGGTCGCGCACCGGCTGATGCTCGGTGACGACACGACGGTCGAGGTCCCGTAGCCGAACCACCCACCCCGCACAACGAAGCCTGCGGCGTGGCCGCTTCCTTTCCTCTGGCCAGCCAGGCCGCGACCGACGAAGAGGTGCCCGTTGTCCAGCGAACATCGCCCGCCCAGCGAAACGTGGGTCGACCGACTGCCCGAGGACCCGACGGTGGCCGTGGTCGGCATGGGGTACGTCGGCTGCTGCACCGCCGCCACCCTGGCCGACCGTGGTCTCGACGTGGTTGGTGTGGACGTCAACACCACCCTCGTCGACAACCTGACCCACGGTCGCCTCCACCTCGACGAGCCGGGGCTCGCGGAGATGATCCAGGCGGCCACGGCCGCTCGGCGGCTGCGATACACCACCGACTTCGCCGCCGTCTCCGCCTGCGACGTGATCGTGATCGCGGTCGGCACGCCGATCGCCGAGGACGGGTCCCTCGACGATCGCCAGCTGCGCGACGCCTGCCTGGCGCTGCGCGAACACCTGCGTCCCGGCCACCTCGTCGTCGTGAAGAGCACCGTCCCACCCGGCACCACCCGCGGCCTGGTCGCGGCGTTGCTGGCCGGGGAACAACGGCGCGCCGGGGTCGACTACCTGCTCGCGTTCAGTCCGGAGCGGCTCGCCGAGTCGACCGCGCTGGACGACCTGCGTCGCTTCCCCATCGTGGTGGGTGGGATAGATGAGCGCAGCACCCGGGCCGCCGAGCGGTTCTGGCGCCGCGGCATCGGGGTCGACGTACTCGCGCAGGACTCGCTGGAGACCGCTGAGATCGTCAAGCTCGCCGACAACTGGTGGATCGACCTGAACATCGCGCTCGCCAACGACCTGGCGAAGTTCTGTGCCCTGTACGACGTGGACGTGCTGGACGTCATCGCGGCGGCGAACACGATCCCCAAGGGCAAGGGACACGTCAACATCCTGCTGCCGGGTGTGGGCGTCGGCGGCTCCTGTCTCACCAAGGATCCGTGGATGGTGTGGCGGGCTGCCCGGCACCGGGGCGTCGAGTTGCACACCACCCGGGTCGGACGCGAGGTCAACGACGCCATGCCGGCGTACACCGCGCAGATGATCATCGACGAGTTGGGCGCGTTGGGCCGCGATCCGGGCACCGCGACGGTGACGATCCTCGGCGTGGCGTTCAAGAACAACACCGGCGACCTGCGCAGCAGCCCGGTGGTCGGGGTCGTCGAAAAGCTGGTCAAGGCCGGCGTGCAGGTGCGCGTCCACGACCCCCTGGTCGATCCCGCGCAGGTACGCAAGCTGCTGGGGGTCCATCCCGACGCCACCGTGGCGGAGGCGGTCCGCGATGCCGACTGCGTGGCCGTCCTGGCCCTGCACGACGCCTACCGGGAGATCGACTTCGCCGGCCTTCCGGTGGCCCGTCCCTGCGTGGTCGTAGACGGCCGCGCCTACTACCCGAAGGAGAAGATCGCCATGCTGCGTCAGCTCGGCTACCGCTATCGGGGAGTGGGCAGATGAGCGCCCGGCGCGTCGTGGTCACCGGCGGCAACGGCTTCATCGGCAGCCATCTGGTGGAGCACCTGGTCGCCCGGGGTGACGAGGTGACCGTCTTCGACGGTGCACCGCTGCCGCCGGACAGCACGGCCGCCGGCCACGTGCGGATCGTCTCCGGCGACATCCGCGACGGCGACACGCTGGCCGAGGCGGTGGAGCCCGGCGTGGACGTGGTCTATCACCTGGCCGCGGTCGTCGGGGTGGACCAGTACCTCGCCCGGCCGCTCGACGTGATCGACATCAACTTCTCCGGTACCCGCAACGTGCTCGAACGGGCGGCTAAGGCGGGATCGCGGGTCGTGGTGGCCAGCACCAGCGAGGTCTTCGGAAAGAATCCGGCGGTGCCGTGGTCCGAGGACAGCGACCGGGTGCTCGGCTCCACCACCGCCGACCGCTGGACGTACTCCTCCAGCAAGGCGCTCGCCGAACACCTCACCCTCGCGTTCGGGCGGCAGCACGGCCTGGAGTCGACGATCGTCCGCTACTTCAACGTGTACGGCCCCCGGCAGCGGCCGGCGTACGTGGTGAGCAGGTCGGTACACCGGGCGCTCAACGGGCACCCTCCGGTCATCTACGACCAGGGCGGACAAACCCGGTGCTTCACCTACATCGCCGACGCGGTGGCGGGCACGATGGCCGCCGGGGACAGCCCCGCCGCGACCGGCGAGGTGTTCAACCTGGGTAGTAGCTGGGAGTCCACCGTGGGGGAGGCGGCCCGGCTGGTCGCCGAGCTCACCGGCCTATCCGAGACGGTCGACGTCGATACGGCGACGGCCCTCGGTGCCGCGTACGAGGATCTGCGCCGCCGGGTGCCGGACAGCGCCAAGGCCGCCCGGCTGCTGGGCTGGACAGCCGAGACTCCGCTGCCTGAGGGGCTGCGCCGGACCATCCGATGGGCGCGCGGTAATCCCTGGTGGCTCGCCGTGCCGGAATCGGGCGCCGGCTGAGTCCGGCCGCCACCACCGGCGCATCCCGCGAGCCCCGTCGCCGCTGGCCGCTGACGGGCTCGCGTCGGCCAACGCAGGTACGTGGGGATACGCGATCGGGTCACCGGCACGGCAATGACGAAGATGCACCCCTGATCGGCAGCTGGCAGCGTGGAGAGGAAATCGGTGGCCAGCCACACAATGCGGACGGCATCTGTCCGCGTGCCGTCCACGGATAGCGGTGGCGACGCGGCCCGCACCTCCTGGGGGACCCCATGACGACGATCCCGCTAAAGTCCACCGCGCCGGCACCGGCGGGGAACGGTCCAGTCGGGCAGGTCCCCGCCGTGCTCGGGCAGCGGCTACCGGTCCGGCTTCCCGACGGTCGCCTCGTCGACTACGCCAACCTTGATTACGCGGCGACCGCACCTTGCCTCGCCGCGGCCGCCGCCGCGGTCAACGAACTGCTGCCCTGGTACGCGAGCGTTCATCGGGGAGCCGGCGTGGCCTCCCGCCGTTGCACCGCCGCCTACGAGGAGGCCCGCGAGCGGATCGCCGCCTTCGTCGGAGCCCGCGCCGACGACCATGTGGTGTTCACCCGCAACACCACCGACGCGATGAACCTGCTGGCGCGGATCCTCCCGGCGGGGACCACCGTCGTGGCCTGGGCCGGTGAGCACCACGCGAACCTTCTGCCGTGGGCCCGGACGGTGCGGCTGCCGCTGCCCGGGTCCCCCGACGAGGCCGTAGGGGCGCTGGCCGCCACCTTGCCCGCGCTGGACGGCCCGGCGCTGGTCACGGTCACCGCCGCTTCCAACGTCACCGGCGAGCTGTGGCCGGTCGCCGCGCTCACCGAGGTGGCTCATCGCCACGGCGCTCGCATCGCCCTGGACGCCGCGCAACTGGTCGCGCACCGGCCGGTGTCGCTGGCCGACTCGGCGGTGGACTATCTGGCGCTGTCCGGACACAAGCTCTACGCGCCGTTCGGGGCAGGCGTGCTGGCGGGTCGGGCGGACTGGCTCGACGCGGCGCCGCCGTACCTCGCCGGTGGCGGTGCGACCGCCTACGTGGGCGAGGCGACCGGCGACGTGCGGTGGTACGACGGACCGGCTCGGCACGAGGCCGGCACGCCGAACCTCCTCGGTGTGGTGGCGCTCGCCGCGGCCTGCGACGAATTGTCCCGGGTTGACCCCGGCGTGCTTGAGGCCCGGGAGTTGGCGCTGGTGAGGCAGTTGCGGTCCGGGTTGAGTCGGCTACCTGGAGTGGCCGAACTTCGGATGTTCGACGCCGACCAGGACCGGGTCGGCATCGTCAGCTTCGGCGTCGCGTCCGTGCCGGCGGCGGCGGTGTCCGCCCACCTCGCGGACCGCCACGGCATCGGGGTGCGGGACGGCTTGTTCTGCGCGCATCCGCTGGTCCGGCGGCTGCTCGCCGATTCGTCGGCGCGGCTGGGGCAGCCGCTCGGTGACACTGCGGTACGCGTCAGCATCGGTCTGGGCACCACGGTCGAGCACGTCGACCGTCTGCTGGCGGGGCTGCGGGAACTGGTCTAGACGAGTAGTTCCGAGACCGGGCAACGGATCTTGGCCAATCGCTGTCCTCCTTGGAGCCTTGCCCTCATCGATCTTCGGGGTACTCGCACCCACCGTGACCAGCGCGATCGCGACGAAAAGTGCTCGTCGCCGACTGTTGACAAGATCACGGGGCCTGGGTACCGTGCCGTGAAATCGATTTCATAGATCACTCCGCGGGTACGTGATACCCCCCCTCCCCCCGCAGCACCAGCACACGCGTGGCGTGTGACAGAGGAGTACACGATGAAGTTGTTCACGGGTCTGGCATCGCCACGAGCGGGCGTGACACGACGCGGCCTGCGGGCCATGGGCGTCGCGACCGTCGCCGTGCTTGCACTGAGCGCATGCAGCGCCGGAGGCGGAGGTGACTCGTCCGGCAACAGCGCCAGCGGCGAACTGACCTTCTCGAACTGGCAGTTCCTCGAGGACGGCAAGGGACCGATCCTCTGGGACGCGGTGAAGGACTACACCGGTCCCGACGGGGACGTCTCGCTGACGAAGATCGAGATCCCGTTCGCGAACTACGCCGACAAGCTCAGCACCGAGCTGGGCGCGGGCGGGGGCCCGGACGTGATGGTGCTGCAGGACAGCCAGTTCGCGTCGCTCGTCGACGCCGGGGTGCTCGAGCCGCTCGATGACATCGCGAAGGAGTTCGGCGACTCGCTGAACGGCACCAACGAGGCGGGCTTCTTCCAGGACAAGCAGTTCGGGTTCAACTGGGAGCGACCGACCTACAACACGGTCATCTACAACAAGGACCTCTTCGCCGAGCTCGGCCTGAAGGTCCCCACGACGTTCGACGAGTTCCTCACCACCGCGAAGACCATCAAGGAGAAGCGCGGCATCGCCGGCTGGGCCGGACGCCACCAGACCGCCGAGGTAGACGGCTGGACGCTCGAAATGGCGAACTGGGTCTACGGCTTCGGCGGCGAACTGAGTGACGGCAAGGCGCTCACGATCGACGCCCCCGCGAACGTCAAGGCGGTCGAGGCCTTCCTGGAGACCTTCAAGTCCGGCGTCGCGCCGATCGGCGACGACGCGTCGACCTTCCGCGCGAAGTTCGGCCAGGGCCAGGTCGGCATGTTGTTCGAGAACTCGGGCGTCGCGACCACCCTCACGAGCAATCCCAAGAACGTGATCAACGGTCAGAACCTGGGCGCGGCGCCGCTTCCCATGGCGCACTCGGGCTCCAACTCGCAGCTGATCATTGCCGTCAATGCGGCGAGCAAGAAGAAGGAGGCTGCGAAGGAATTCGTGCGCTGGGTGCTCGGCGAGAAGGGACAGGTCGCCCTCCGTGCCGGTCTGGGTGCTTCGGCGATGGCCACTGATGTCGAGCCTGACCCCGAGTTCCTGAAGGCGAACCCGTGGGCCACTCAGTTCCTTGAGGCCGCGAAGACCTCGCGCTCGACCCTCGTCAAGGGGTTCGAGACCGAGAGCAAGGTTATCTGGCGTGAGTTCCTCACGGCTGTCGAGGACCTGCGTGTCAACGGCGGTGACGTTGCGGCGAAGCTTGCCGGCGTGCAGAAGGCGCTCAAGGCACAGCTCGGCTGATTTGCGCGGGGGTGGGCGGTTGCGCCGCCCACCCCCGCCCAACGGAAAGGACCACGATGGTCACGAACACGGCCGAGAGGGCGCAGACACCGCGGCGCAGCGCATGGCCCGTGAATCGGAGGCGCGGCGGAGGGAAGCTCTCGCTCTTCATCGAGCGTAACGGCGCATATCTCTTCCTCTTCCCGGCAATCGCGTACCTGGCGATCTTCACCGTCTTTCCGCTGATCCGCGGAGTCTTGCTGTCGTTCACCGCGACCAAGCTGGTAAATCCCTCCGGCGGCCGGCCCGTCGGTCTGGATAACTACAACTACCTGCTCGCCAGCGACAGGTTCTGGGCCTCGGTCGGCACGACGCTGCTGTACACGCTCTTCACGGTCGTCTTCGCCGTCGGCATCGGCACCGCCGCAGCGCTCTTGCTGAACAAGGCGTTTCGCGGGCGCGGCCTCGTCCGCGCCATCGCCACCGTCCCGTGGGCCGTGCCCACCGTCGCGGCCGCCCTGATCTTCGTGTGGATCTACAACAATGAGCAGGGCATCCTCAACAGCACCACGATGGCGCTCGGGTTTGGCCAGCACGGTTGGCTCATCGACCCGAGATACGGACTGCTGTCGGTGACCCTCGCCACGGTGTGGAAGCTCACGCCGCTCGTCATGCTCGTCATGCTGAGTGCACTGCAGAGTGTGCCGCACGAGCTGCGCGAGGCCACGTGGGTCGACGGTGCCTCGCCCCTGCAGTCGTTTCGTGCCGTCACCCTCCCGCACATCATGCCGACGATTCGTGTCATCACGCTGCTGATGACGATCTGGTCGATCCGCCGATTCGAGATCATCTTCCTGATCACGGGCGGCGGGCCGCTGGACAAGACGAACACCCTCGTCGTCAACGTCTACCGCACCGCCTTCCAGGACCAGAATCTGGGCCGCGCGGCCGCGATCGGCGCGCTCGGTCTCGTCCTCTCATTGCTCGTGACGGTCGTCTACTTCGTCGTCGAGCAGATCCAGGAGCGTCAGGAGAGCCAGCGATGACCACCTCTCTCACCTCGACGAAGCCGCTGCGTCGGCGTGGAGTCCTCGCCCGCATGGGCAGCCTCGGTAAGGCAACCCTCATCACGCTGTTGGTCGTCTTCACCGGCTTTCCGGTCTACTGGATGCTCGGCACGTCGCTGGGGACCGAGCAGTCCCTCTACCGCGACGGCGGCCAGCCGCTGGTCCCGGAGTTCGCGAACATCGGCCAGTGGGGCGGCTTCCTCTCGGAGGTCCCGATCCTGCGCTGGCTCGGCAACTCGTTGGTGATTGCCGGGGGGACGACGGTCCTCAGTCTCGTGCTCGCGACGATGGCGGCATACGCGCTCAGCCGCTACCGCTTCCACGGGCGAGGCGTTGCCGGGTTCATCTTCTTCAGCACTCAGATGCTGCCGGAGGCACTCATCATCGTGCCGCTGTACGCGATCTTCGCGGGCGCGGGGCTGCTGAACAGCCGTTGGGGGCTCGTGCTCGCGGACACCGCATTCGTGATGCCGGTGAGCATGTTCATCATCAAGAGCGGCATCGACAAAATCCCCTACGAGATCGAGGAGTCGGCGCGGATCGACGGATGTTCGCGCCTGCGCATGCTGATCACGATCGTGCTGCCGCTGATCCGACCGAGTATCGCCGCCGCTGCCGTCATCGCGTTCTTCGACGGCTGGAACGAGTTCATGTTCGCCAACACGTTCATCTCGAACTCGGAACTGTGGCCCGCCTCCGTAGGACTTACCTCGTTCCTCGGGCAGTTCTACACGCCGATGAATGTCGTCATGCTGTGCGCGCTCCTGTTCGCGCTCCCGGCGATCATCTTCTTCCTGTGGGCCCAGCGCGGCATCGTGTCCGGCCTGACAGCAGGTTCCGTCAAGGGCTGACAAGCCGCAACAGAAGGGAGTATCGACCATGTCGGAAGCGTTCGATCCGCTGTTCTCGGTGCACCACCACATCGCCGTCGTGACAGGTGGTTTCGGCCAGATCGGTGCCGAGTTCGTCAAGGCGCTGCACGCACGCGGCGCTCGCGTGGCGGTGACCTCGCGCAGCGAGGTGGTCGACCCGGCGGCGAAGCTCGGGGTCACCGTCGACGCCGATCGGCTGATGGCGGTCACGATGGACATCACCGATCAGGCCAGCGTGGAGGCGGGCTTCGATCGGATCACGCAGACGTGGGGTGTCCCCACGATCCTCGTGAACAACGCCGGTCTCGACACCCAGCCCAGCGCGCCCCCGGAGGTGTCCGGGCCGTTCGAGCAGTTCCCCGCCGAGGTGTTCCGTGAGGTCGTCGACACCAACCTCGTCGGCACCTTCCTGGTGACGCAGGCGGCCGGCCGACGCATGCGCGAGGCGGGACTCGAGGGATCGATCATCAACATCGGCTCGATCTACGGGATGGTCTCCCCGGTGCAGGACATCTACGCGTACAAGGCGGAGGACACCGGCATCCCGTTCATCAAGCCGGTGGCCTACTCCGCCGCGAAGTCGGGTCTCTACAACCTGACGCGCTACTGCGCCACCTATTGGGGCAAGGCAGGCATCCGGGTCAACACGCTCACACCATCCGGTGTACGCCGCGACACGCAGGACGCGAAGTTCCAGGCGAACTACACGGCGCGCATGCCGATCGGCAGAATGGCGGAGGCCGACGAGTACAACGGTGCCCTCATCTTCCTCGCCTCCGCTGCGTCGCGATACATGACCGGGGCGAACCTCGTCGTGGACGGGGGGTGGACCGCATGGTGACCGGCATCCTCGGCGACCGTCTGATCGTCGCCGCGCCGACGCCGATCCGGGTCGACGAGAGTCTCGATCTCGACGCGTTCTCGCTGATGCTGGACGGCGATGTCGCACGGGGAGTCGAGGGCATCTACGTCGCCGGTTCGTCCGGCGAAGGCCTCCTGCTCAGCACCGATGAGCGGATCGCGCTCACTCGGTCCGCCGTGGAGGCGGCGGGCGACCGGGTCCCGGTGTACGCGCATGTGGGTGCGATGTCGACGCGGGAGGCGATCTCGCTCGCGGAGGCCGCACGCGAGGCTGGCGCAGCGGCGATCTCGATGATCCCGCCGCTGTACTACAAGTATTCGACGGCGGAGGTCGTCGCTCACTTCCGTGCCGTCGTCGATGCGGTCGACCTGCCGTTCATCCTCTACAACATCCCGCAGTTCACCGGCCGCGACATCTCGGACGGCGGATTTGAAGGGCTCCTGGAGCTGTCCCAAGTGGTGGGGATCAAGCACACGTCGCAGAACCTCTACGGCGCGGAGCGGCTGATTCAGCGATATCCCCACCTGAGCCTCATCAACGGCTTCGACGAGCTGTATCTGCCGGCTCTCTCCATCGGCGCGAGGGGGGCGATCGGGACGACGATCGGACTGCAGATCGAGCTCTTCCGGTCGCTGAGGGCACGCCACGCTCGTGGTGACGTCGACGGGGCGCGCACCGTGCAGACCCGAATCAACGACACGGTCCAGGCGCTCGTCGCGGAGGGCGTGTTCGCGGCTGCGAAGTACCTCGCCGGCAAGCAGTCGATCCCGCTGGGCACCTGCCGACGGCCGCTCCCGGGGCTGGATGACGACGCCCGACGCCGCCTGGACATCGTGTGGGAAAGACTTCGAGAGTACGTGCACAGCACGTCGACGGAGGACTCGTCGATCTGATCGCTCGACAGGGGTGTCAGAACGCGGGCACCTATCTGATCACGATCGACATCCGTCTCGGCGCACTTCGGGCAGAAGGGCACTAATGGCCACCATCTATGAGGTCGCGAAGCTTGCCGGCGTCTCGCCGGCAACCGTCTCACGTGTCTTCAACGGAGCCGCCGTCTCGGAGGAGAAGGCACAGGCAGTTCGCGAGGCGGCTCGCCAGCTCCGGTTCATGCCCAACCGGGCCGCACGCACCCTGCGCAAGCAGAGCACGGAGGTGATCGCGCTGATCATCCCGGACATCGAGAACCCCTACTTCACCGAGATGGCACGCGGGGTGGAGGACGTCGCGCAGGAGGTCGGCTATTCGGTCGTGCTCTGCAACTCCGACGCCCGCAAGGAGAAGGAGAACTCCTACCTGCGCATCGCGATAGCCGGAAGCATGGCCGGGGTCATCATCGCGGCGGCGTCGGACCACACCGACCTCGATGACGTTATCGCCGATGGTCGCCCGGTCGTTGCGGTCGACCGCCGCTCGGGCTACGACGTGGACAGTGTGGTGATGGACAACCGGACAGCGGGCCGCATCGCGACGGATGCGCTTCTCGATGCCGGCTACCGCCGCATCGCCTGCCTGACCGGTCCCGACAACGTCGAGACCGCCGTCGAGCGCGCGAAGGGGTGGCGTGACGCGATGACCGCTCGCGCCGATGTCGATCTCACCGGGCTGCTGCATCACTCCAGCTTCCGAGTCGCAGGTGGGCGAGAGGCTATCGCTCAGCTGCTCGACAGCCCGCAGCCGCGGCCTGACGCAGTCGTCGCGGCGAACAACCTCCTCGGTGTCGGAGCGCTGCAGGTTCTCACCGAACGCCGCCTGACACCTCCCGACATCGGCGTCGCCGTCGTCGGTTCGCTACCGTTCACCACGCTCACTCCCGATGTCGTCACCGTCGTTCGGCTGCCGGCGCGGCACATGGGCGTCACAGCGGCGCGCATGCTCCTGGAACGCATCGAGGGGAACACCGACCCGGCCCACACGGTGGTGCTGCGCGGCGAACTGCAGCGCGCGCGGCTCGGGCGCAACGCGACGGAGATGGTGTCGTGACGCGCTGCACCCTCGGCGTCGACATCGGCACATCGAGCAGCAAGGGCGTCCTCGTCGACGAGCGCGGGCGGATCATCGCCTCGGCCACCATCGCGCACCACGTCCAGCGCCCACGCAGCGGATGGGTCGAGATGGACGCGCATGTCTGGTGGGCGGAGTTCGTCGAGCTCAGCCGCCGTCTCGTCGCTGAGGCGTCTGTGCACGACGTCTCCGTGGTGGGCGTGGGCGTGAGCGGCATGGGTCCGTGTGTGCTGCTCGTCGACGAGAAGGGCGAGCCGGTGCGGCCGGCCATCCTCTACGGCGTCGACACCCGCGCGACGGCTCAGATCGAACGGCTCACCCGCGAGCTCGGTGCCGACGAGATCACCCGCATCGGAGGATCCGCGCTGAGCACCCAGGCCGGCGGGCCGAAGATCGCGTGGATCGCCGACGAGGAGCCCGAGGCATACCGCCGCGCTCGGCGGCTGTTCATGCCCGCGAGCTGGCTTGCCTTTCAGCTCACCGGGTCGTACCTGCTCGACCACCAGTCGGCCAGCCAGGTCTCTCCGCTGTACGACGTCGAGTCCGAGCGTTGGCACGAACCGTGGTGGCAGCGGTACGCGCCGGGAATCGAGGCCCCGCCGTTGAGATGGGCCAACGAGATCGCCGGGACGGTGACCGCCGACGCGGCCAGCGCCACGGGCATCCCCGAGGGCACGCCCGTGATCGCCGGCACGATCGACGCCTGGACCGAGGCGGTGAGCGCAGGGGCGCACGGGCCGGGCGACCTCATGTTGATGTATGGCACGACGATGTTCCTCGTCGCCACCGGCACCACGACCTTGCGTACGCCCTCGATGTGGACGACCGTCGGCGCATTCCCGGGTACGCGCAACCTCGCCGGCGGCCTTGCGACATCGGGTGCGCTGACGGCCTGGCTGAAGCAGCTGTCGGATGCCGACTACCCCACGCTCCTCGCCGAGGCCGAGGAATCCGGTCCGGGCGCCCGCGGCCTGTTGATGCTCCCGTACTTCGCCGGTGAACGCACGCCGATCCTTGACCCGGAGGCGCGAGGCGTCATCGCGGGACTGACCGTCACCCACGGCCGGGGCGACCTGTACCGGGCCGCGCTCGAGGCGACCGCGCTGGGCGTGCGTCACAACGTGGAGACGATGCGGGCCGCCGGCGCCGACATCCGTCGCATCGTCGCAGTGGGCGGCGGAACCCAGGGACCGCTGTGGCTGCAGGTGGTGTCGGATGTGACGGGCCTCGTCCAAGAGGTGCCCCGCACCACGATCGGCGCCAGCTATGGTGCCGCATTCCTCGCCGCGGGGGCGGTCGCGCCGGACGGTGCTCCTCCCCGGATCGAAGACTGGAACCCCGTCGAGACGGTCGTCGAGCCGAACCCGGACCGCGCCGCACTCTACGACCGCCTGTTCGACCTGTACCTCGACCTCTACCGGGGCAGCAAGGACGTCGCACACGGCCTCGCCGCCCTGCAACGCACGGAAGGAACCACCCCTGCATGAGCACCTACACGATGCCCGTGAAGACCAAGCGGCCCGCCATCGCGCCGAAGACCGCCTATCTCATCGCGAGCGGCGACCTCCGCGAGTCGGCCAACCGGGCCGGCTGGCCGACGCAGGCCCAAATGGAGGCCGACGTGACGGCGGCTCTCGCGGAGCTCGGGTGGAGCGTCATCCGCGCGAACGAGGTCGACCCCGAGACGGGGCACGGGTTCATCTCAAGCCAGCGCATGGGGCTGGAGGTCTTCAAGAACATCCCGACGGATGCCCCGCTCATCGTCGCCGAGGCCGTGTGGCAGTACTCGCACCACGTGCTCGCGGGGCTCCGCACCCACGAAGGCCCAATCCTCACGGTCGCGAACTTCGCGGGGGAATGGCCGGGCCTGGTCGGTCTCCTCGGGCTCAACGCCGGCATGACCAAGATGGGCAAGGATTACGCCACGATCTGGTCGGTCGACTTCACGGATGACTGGTTCAAGCGCGGGCTCAAGGAGTGGACCGAATCCGGGCGCATCACCCACGACGACTCGCACGTGCGGCCGCTACCCGCCCTGCCCGACACGCCAGAGGTCGAACTCGGCTGCGCCCTCGGCGACCAGCTGCTCGCCGAGAAGGCCATCATCGGCGTGTTCGACGAGGGCTGCATGGGCATGTACAACGCGATCTTCGACGACGAGCTGCTCAACAAGCTTGGCATCTACAAGGAGCGCCTGTCGCAGTCGGCGCTGTACGCCGAGATGCTGACGGTGGCGGACGCCGAGGCCGACGCCGCCCGCGACTGGCTGACCGGCAACGGCATGACCTTCCGGTTCGGCACCGACGAGGCCACTGAGCTCACCGAGGCGCAGGTGCGGTGGCAGCTGAAGATGTACATCGCGGCGCTGCGTATCGCCGACGACTTCGGGCTCGATGCCGCCGGGATCCAGTACCAGCAGGGCCTCAAGGACCTCGTGCCGGCCTCCGACCTCGCCGAGGGCATCCTGAACTCGACGGAGCGCCCGCCGGTGTTCTCGCGCGACGGTTCGCGTGAGCTGTTCGCGGGCCGCGCGTTCCCGCACTTCAACGAAGCGGACGAGGGCGTCGCGGTGGACGCGCTCGTCACCGACCGGGTGTGGACGGCGATGGGCCTCGTCCCCGACAACACGCTGCACGACGTGCGTTGGGGCGAGGACCACGACGGCCAGTTCGTGTGGGTATACGAGATCTCCGGTTCGGTGCCCGGCTCACACCTGGGCGGGTGGGACAAGGCCGAGGGCTGGCGCCAGGGCCCGGTGTTCTTTCCCGCTGGCGGTTCGACCATCAACGGCGTATCGAAGCCTGGCGAGGTCGTGCTCTCGCGGGTCTTCATCGCCGACGGGATCCTGCAGGCCGACATCTTTCGGGGCAGCGTGATCGAGCTGCCCGCCGAGGAGACGCAGCGGCGCAAGGATGCCACGAACCCCGAATGGCCGATCGCGCACGTCGTGCTGCACGACATCAGCCGCGACCAGTTCATGGCTCGCCACAAGGCGAATCACGCCCAGCTCGTCTACGCCCCCGACGCCGAGACCGCCGACAAGGCGCTCGTCGCCAAGGCCGCGATGTTCGACCGCATTGGCGTCAAGGTCAACCTCGTCGGTCGCGTCGACGCGCTCTGACCCGGATCCTCGGGTAGCGGGAGCCGGGCGGATCGTCAGCGGTGAGGTATCGGCCAGCATCGGGGTGACCAACCTGATGCCGTAGTCGGCCCGGCCGGACGCCAGCAGGTCCGCCGAGGGGTAGCCGAAGCCCGAATAGTGCTCAACGGGCAGCACCCCGCGGCGGGCCAGCTCGGCGTGGATCGGCTCGGTCATCGCTGCGTCCGGCACCTGGCGCGACACTAGAAGCTACTGACCAACTTGACGAACGCGTCGTCGATCTTCGCCGGGTCGCGGGCGTCGAACGCCTTGCCCGCGGACGCTTTGGCGATCCGGTCCAGGGTCGCGAAATCGGACTGCTCGTCGAACGCGATGCAGAAAATCTTGACCGGCCGTTCCGGATCCAGCGCGACATCCTGAAGTAGCCGGGTGAGCTTGTTGTCCTTGTTGTATTCGTTCTTGCCGTCCGTTAGGACGACCACCGCGTTGATCCGGGACTGGTCATAGTGGTCGAGCATGTGACGGTGCGCCGCCCGTATGGTTGCGTACAAGGCGGTGGCGCCTTCGACGTGGAGATTGTTGATCTTTTTGGTGAGGGCCTTCTGGTCGAACGCCGACAGTCGGACCTCTTCGCTGTAGGGCGAATCCGGCCGCAGTGGCGTCTCGGAGGAGAACGACCAGAGCGCGACCTGGTCCTCGGAGTTCAACAGCCCGAAGCCTTTGGCGGCGGCCGTGGTCGCCACCTGGAACCTGCTCCGGTCGCCGATCTTGGCGTTCATGGAACCGGACGTGTCAACGGCGACGAGGATGTTCGCCTTCTTGCGCAGCATGTCCCAGCCGTTGAGGATCGCCTTGACCACGGTCGGCTCTGGCGGATCGAAGTAGGTGAGATCCGGGGCTGCCCCGCGCCCGCCGACGGCGGCGACCAGCGGGGCGGACGCGTTGCGCTCGTGGTCGCGGAACCCGAGCCGGCTGAAGCTCCGCTGTTGTGGCGGCTCCTGGAGGAACGCCAGGAAGTCGGCAGCGGCGTCCCGCTGCTCCTGACTGGCCGAGGGAAGGACCACGTACGGGTGGTCGAGGTTGAACGTTCCCTCCTTCGGATACACCGCGACCAGCGGGACCTTGGGCTTCTCGCCCCGGGACGGGCTCAGCTCTCCCTCGTTGTACTGGTAGACCAATTCCTCCTGCGTCACGATCGCGCTCAGGTCGGTCGGGGCCTGCGTGCCGGCGCCGGACAGATCCGCCTCGGCGAGGTTTTTCAGCAGGTCCACCACGTCGTCGCTGTAGTGCGACACGTTGGCCTCGATGCGGCGGACGAACTGGGTCACCCTCGGATTCGCCAGGTCGCTCTCGGTGAGGTCGCTGGCCCGGTTGATGGCCGCGTAGTACGTCGCGATGATGGCGGCCAGCCCGGAGGTGGACAGGTTCGGGTTGACCTTGCCGAACGCGAACCGCCCCCACTCGGGGCGACCGAAGGTGGCCCACCCCGTCCGCCCGGACAAGCCCAGGATCTCGCCCCAGCCGAGCGGGCCCTGCTGTTGAAGCAGCTCTCCCTTCGGCTGCGGCATGGCGATGACCAGCGGGCTGTTCGCGACCGACGGGTACGGGCCGGAGGTCTGCGCTGGGCGCCCGGCGGCCTCGTCCAGCAACCTCAACTGCCCGGTCCACAGCGTCGACGTCGGCATCCACACCTGCGGTCGTGGGAGACTGGGCTGCTTGACGGCCCAATCGCCGGCCAGCGCGTCCGTCGCCGCCCCCGAGGTGAGGCCGTGCACGGTCACGGCGGCGCAGCGACCACCAAAGCGCCGATCACTCTTGTTGTATCGCTCGGCCAACTCACCAAGCAGTACGTCCTTCTCAACCGACGAGCTGACCTCCAGCGGCGTGCACCCGACCTCCGTCGCCGGCCGGACAATCAGGTAGGCCGCCGCGACGACCGCGACTCCGGCCACGATGGCTGCGGCGTACGGCAACCACGGCCGGGCAGTCGATCGACCTGAAACCATCTGTCCTCCAGGGTGTCGGCTGACGGCGCTGGCATCAGCCATAGTGCAGCAGGCCCGTCGGCAGTCAGAAGCTGCTGACCAGCTTCACAAACGCCTCGTCGATCCTCGCGGGATCGGTGGCGTCGAACGCCTTGCCTGAAGACGCCTTGGCAATCCGGTCCAGGGTGGCGAAGTCCGATTCCCGGTCGAAGGCGATGCAGAACACCTTGACCGGGCGCTGGGGGTCCAGCTCGACGTCGGCGAGCAACCGGGCCAGGTCGGTGTCTCGGCTGTACTCGTTCTTGCCGTCGGTCAGCACGACCACCGCGTTGATCCGTTGCGGGTCGTACCGGTCGAGCACGTAATGATGGGCGGCCCGGACCGTCGCATAGAGCGCGGTACCTCCTCCGGCGTGCAAGGCGGCGATCCGACTGTTGATCCGCTTCTGGTCGAAGTCGCCGAGCCGGACCTCCTCGCGGTACGGGCCGTTGGGCCGCTGCGGGGTCTCCGAGGAGAACGACCAGAGCCCGACCCGGTCCTCCGCGTTGAGCAGCGCGAGCCCCTTGCCCGCCGCCGCGGCGGCAACCTGCAGACGGGTACGGTTGCCAACCGCCGCTTCCATCGAACCCGAGGTGTCCAGCGCGATCAGGATGTTGGCCTTCTTGCGAAGCGTGCCCCACCCGCGGAGCATCGCCTCGACCACCTGCGGGTCCGGCGGCTCGAAGTAGGTCAGCCCGCCGGTGGGCTCGGCGCCGACGCTGGCAAGCATCTGCGCGGAGGCCCGGCGCTCGTGGTTCCGGAACCCGAGGCGGGCAAAGCTCTCCTGCTGCACATCTTCGGTCAGGAATGCCAGGAAGTCGACCGCCGCCGCACGCTGCCGCTCATCGGCGGACGGAAGCACCACGAACGGGTGATCCAGGTTGAACGTACCCTCCTTCGGATGGACGGCGACCAGCGGCACGTTCGGCCGCCGGCCCTGCTCCTGGCCGTCCTGCCGCGGGCTCAACCTGCCCTCGTTGTAGAGGTGAACCAGTTCCTCCTGCATGACGATGGCGCTCATGTCGTCCCGGCTGCTGCCCCTACCGGCCAGGTCGGCTTCGGCGAGGTCTCGGAGCAGGTCCACCACATCGTCGCTGTAATGCGACACGTTGGCCTCGATCCGCCGGACGAACTGAGTCACCGCCGGGTTGGCCAGGTCGGACCGCGTCAGGTCGCTGGACCGGTTAACAGCCGCGTAGTAGGTGGCGATGGTCGCCGCCAGCCCGGAGGTAGACAGGTTCGGATTGTCCTTGCCGAAGGTGAAGCGGCCCCACTCCGGCTTGCCGAAGTCCGCCCAGCCCGCCCGCCCGGAGAGGCCCAGGATCTCCCCCCACCCCAGCGGCCCGCGCTGGCGCACCAGGTCACCCTTGGGCTGCGGCATCGCGATCACCAACGGGCTGTTGGCGATCGACGGATAGCGGTCCGGAGTCTGCGGCACCCGCCCCGCGGCCTGGTCCAGCCGCCGAAGCTGACCGGTCCACAGGCTCGACGTCGGCAACCAGACCTGTGGCTTCGGCAGGCCGGTACCGCTCCAGCCGGCGGCCAGCTCCTCGGTGGCCTTGCCCGAAGTCAGCGCGCTGACGTGCACCCGGGCGCAGCCGCCACCGTCGAGCGACCTGTCGCTGCCGTTGTACCGCTCGGCCAACTCGACCAGCAGCGCCGCCTTCTCCGTCGAGGAATTGACCTCCAGGCTGATGGTGCAGTCGGCGCGGGGCCGGCCGGTGCCCGCGTCCCGCTGCCGCACCAACGCGAACGCCCCGGCGATGACCAGCAGCCCGGCGATGACGGCGGCGGTGTATGGCAACCACTGTCGCGTACGCGTTGGGGCTGGGGCCATGGGGGCATCCTCCTTGGCGGTCAACGGATGGCAGTGAACCTACCGATTCAGCCCATCGACTCTGCACGGACCCGCGCACCGTGGTCACGGACGGTCCGGCCCGCCGGCGAGTGCTGCCGCGACCAGCAGCCGAACCACGTAGACCACAACGAAAGTGGCCGCGCCGGCCGCCACGGCCGCGCCCACCTCGGTCGACGCGACGTAGCCGGCAGCAGCGCCGACAAAGCCGAGGAAGATCGCGATCGAAATGCCCCAGGCGTCGACGGACTCGCGGCGCAGGCGCCGCCCCCAACCACCATCGACGCCAGCGGAGTCACCGGTTGCCGGCACCGGAGAGCGACCCTGCGCCACCGGTTGGACCTGGGTAGGTGCCGGCCAGTTCTGCGGCAACGTCGGCGCGGGACGGGGCAGCGGCAGCGGCTGGTTCGGCGTCGGCGTGCCGGCGGTCTCGTTACCCACCACGAGCACGGTCTCCCGGTGAAGCGGGCCGGTGACCCTGGCGTCCTGCCCGAGCAGTCGCATCAGCACGTGCTCGGCCTCCGGCCGATCCGCCGGCTCCTTGGCCAGGCACTGCCGGATCAACTCGCCGAGCCCCGGAGGCAGCGGGGGCAGATCGGGCGGCTCGTTCAGCACCCGGTGCATCACGGCATAGAGCGAGTCGTTACCGAACGGTGGCCGACCACCGGCGGCGAAGGCGACGGTGGCGGCCCAGGCGAAGACGTCGCAGGGTGGGCCGACCGAATCGTTGCGGAACCGCTCCGGCGCCATGTACGCAGTGGTCCCCATCACCCGGCTGGTCACCGTCTCCGTGACGCCCAACGCACGGGCGATGCCGAAGTCGATCACCCGCGGGCCGTCGTGGCCGAGCACCACATTGTCCGGCTTCAGGTCGCAGTGAACGACATCGGAGCGATGGATCGCCGCGAGCGCCGTGGCGGTGCCGACGGCGAGCCGGTGCAACGCGTTGCCGGCGACCGGGCCGTGCTCGCGGACGTGCCGGTGCAAGGTCGGGCCCTCGATAAACTCGCTGACCACGTAAGGCTGTTCACCGTCCACCTCGGCGAAGAGCACCTGCGCGGTGCAGAAGGGGGCAACGCGCCTCGCCGCCGCGATCTCCTTCATGAACTGCGACCGCGCTCGGGGGTCACTCAGGTCGATGTTAATCATCTTGACCGCGACCCTGTCACCCTGGCCGTCCTCGCCGAGGTACACCACTCCCTGGCCGCCCGCGCCCAGCCGGCCGACCAGTCGGTAGGGGCCGGCGGTAATCGGATCGTGCGTAAACAGTGGTGTCAGCCCCGGCACCGGCGCGCCGGCCAGTCCTGTCATCCCGACTCCATCAGCGTCGTGTCCCGGCCCACCGGGCGGCGGAGGACACCGATCATGGTGCCATGCCCCCACGGCCCGGACGAGGGTCTCCGGCCGGCCAAGCAGCCGGCCGTCGACCGGTGACCGGTCGACCGTGGCAAGGGCGGCGCGAAACGCTCCACCGGCGTGGACGGCAACGGGATCCCGCTCGGGTTGACCAGCACGGCAACCAACCGCGCTGACGAGACAGGAGGGTGGCAGCGGCGCCCTGCGGGGGCTTACGAAGCCCTGCGGCCTCGTCCTGGCCGACAGGGTCCCTGGCCCTGTCGGCCGGCACTCCCGGCGCTCACGTTGTCGAGCAGGCGACGCCGTTCAATCGGAAGCCGGTTGGTGCCGGACTCGCCGATCCATTGCCGGTGTATGCCGGGCTCCACGTCGCGCCCGGCGCGAGGTTTTGCGCCCAGTCCGGCGCTTTCACGGTGAAGGTCGGCGCGCTGAAGGCCCAGGTACCGTTCCAGCCGTTGGCCAGCGACACGCCGTTAGGGGCGGTGAAGGTCAACGTCCAGTTGGTGAACGTCGTGGTGCCGGTGTTCGTCAGTGTCACGGTCGCGTTGAAGCCACCGGACCACGAGTTGTCCACGCGGTAAGTCGCCCGGCAGGACGTCCCCGCCGGATTGCTCGGGCTCGGGCTCACGCTGGGCGACGCGGACGGTGACAGCGACGGTGACTGCGACGGCTGCGGAGACTGCGAGGGCGGCGTACCGGTGGATTTGGCAGCCATGTTGGCCGAGTGCTGACGGAAGACCGCGAGTTGCGGCGCGCCGAAGGCGGTGTCGAATCCGCCGCCGCCGCTGCCGTCCTTGTACCACCAGAACCCGCTGCCGTCGCCGCCGGCCGCCTCGAAGTCGCCGTATATTTGCGTCCACCAGTTGGTCCAGTCTTGGTGGACGTTCCACTCGCCCATGTAGAACGGCTTGCCCACCACGTTGTGCGAGTCGTTGATCCAGGCTCGAATCAGCGCCTTGGTCTTGGGGATGTCCAGGCCCGCCCAGCCCTCGTCGGGATACGGGTGCGCCGAGGTGAAGTCGATATACGGAGACTGATGAATGTAGACGAACGGGTTGCCCTCATTGCCGCCGAAGCCGTACTTCGATTCGTGACCTTCCAAACCGGTGCCAAGCATGTGATTGCGGTCGATGTTCTTGACGTACGCGCCCATCTCGTCGACCCACGCGCGCAGGGTAGCCCCGCTGACATTCTCCGCAGGGCTGACGTCTTGATAACGCGGCTCGTTCATCAACTCCCAGGCGAAAATGGTCGGCTCGTCCTTGTATTTCACGCCGCTGTAGTGGTTTGTGCGGTTGAGGGCGTAGTTCACGTAGTTCTTGTACTGGGTGAAGCAGCCAGGGCACAGCTGTTTGTTGAAGAACTTGGCGCGGCCGGGATGTCCACCCGACAGGCCCTCCCAGGACAGCCGCGTGTCGATCCCGCCATACGCCTCCCAGTAGTTCTCGAAGACCGGGATGAGCATGACGTTGTGCGCCTTGGCGGACTGGATCACGTAGTCGAACAGGGCGAACTGCTGGTCGTTGTAGACGCCCTTGCTCGGTTCGAAACCGTGCCAGCTCTCATGGCTGAACATCCACAACCGCAGCACGGTCACCTTGTCGGCCTGCAGGTGGGCGAAGTGGGCGTCGATCCGGCCCTTGTCCATGTAGGTCGTCTCGGTATCGCCCCAGCTGCCGCCATACGTGAAAACGTCATAGGTGTTGGCGCCGGCGAAGTAGAAGTTCTGTCCGTTGAAGCAGAAGCGGATGCCGCAGCGCTGGGCGAAGGACACCGCCGCGCCGGCGCGATTGATCATTACCAGACTGGACAGCACCACCGCCACCACCACGGCAAGGGTGAGCATGGTAGCGCGCAGGCGCTGATTCGAAGCTAGATAGGCCTTCATAGCTGCCTGCCAATGTCCGTGGAGAAACGGGGAGTGAACTGGTTAAGGCCGGACGCTACGGGAGCGCTCCCATCGCGTCAAGTC
Source organism: Micromonospora sp. NPDC048999 (assembly GCF_040649295.1). Classification (NCBI taxonomy): domain Bacteria; kingdom Bacillati; phylum Actinomycetota; class Actinomycetes; order Micromonosporales; family Micromonosporaceae; genus Micromonospora; species Micromonospora sp. NPDC048999. The sequence goes on from NZ_JBEZFI010000009.1 coordinate 139,172, forward strand.
GATGTCTCAGACCGGGCCCGGGCAGGATCCGCCGTCGCGACGCTCAACGGCCGGAAAGTCTGACCAATCTACGCTGCTGTCCCCGCCGCGCAACCACGATCGTGCAGGCCATCCCCGTCGTGCGCCGCGCCGAGACCAGCTCCAACTCAGGTCGAAATGGGCCCAGTGATCGTGAAGACACGATCAACGGGGTCCACGACGGCGGCCAGCACCGCGCCGGGCACGAGGGCCGGGTCGTCGGCGCGGATCGTGTCTGCCTCGAACGTGGCGAACCCGGGTCCGCTGATACGCAGGTGGAGTTCCAGCCCAGGATCTTCCCCGCCCAGGTGATTCGCCACCCGGAGAATCTCCGCCGTCGCGGCGACACCAGCGGCCGATAGCCGACGCGCGTCGCGGCGCGAGCGGGCGACCAGCCGCCAGCCGAAGACGCCGAAACCGCCACCGACGATCGTCGTCAGTACGCCACCGGCGAGCAGGCCCCAGAAGTCCGTGGGCGACCGCAGCGGGTCTGTCGTCATCGCAACGGCGAGCAGAACCGGCCCGGGCAGGCAGATGGCCAGGAACGTCAGCCGGCTAAGTAGCGCGCCGATCGGACCGACGCGCGCTTCCGCTTCCCGGGCGACACTCATCACCCCTCGCACCCTACGGTCCTGGCAGATACGGCGTAGCACGGACGCGGCCACGCTCACTCCGCGTAGTCGCGGTGCCATGCTCCGGACTCTCCCCTGCGCCGCTGCCCCTACTGGCCCCGACTGCCGAGCACACAGCGCGTTCGGCTGCATGAACTGGTCGCGCGCCAACCGGACTGTCCGTCTTCAATGTTTTCGTTGTCGACACCTGGGTTTATCCGGGAGGTGACGAGGAACATTCCGCGCTGGGACCAGGACTCGCTGCTCCGCAAGGGCACGGCGGAGCAGGCAACCTTCGTTGAACTGTTCTTCGACCTGGCAATGGTGTTCATCCTCAGCCGGCTGGTCGGACAGGCGTTCGATGTGTTGGCCGAGGCGCACGGCCCGTCGGGCTGGGTGGTGCTGGGGCAGAGCCTGCTGCTGTTCCTGCCACTGATGCGGGTATGGACATTGACCACGTACATCACCGCCCAGCTCGATCCGCGCCGACCCGCGGTGCAGGGCTGCGTCATCGCCAGTGTGTTCGGTGTGCTGGTCTTCGGCGTCAGCGTGTCGGGGGCCTTCGACGGGCGTGCCATCGCATTCGCGGGCACCTACATCATCATGCAGGCCGGCCGAACCCTGGTGATCAGTCTCCTCGCCACGGCGCCCGGGGTGCGTACCGCGTTTCTACGGGCCTTCTGCTGGTACGCGGTCGTCTCGTTCCCGTGGCTGATCGGCGCGTTGTGCCACGGGACCGTCCGCTCGGTGCTGTGGGCCTTGGCGGTAGTCGTCGAGTACGTCGCGAATGCCCGCGGCTGGCCCGTGCCCGGGCTCGGCGCTGGCCTGGCGAACCTATGGGCGACGACTGCCCGATATCTCGCCGAGCGCTACCAACAACTGCTGATGATCTCTTTCGGTGAGCCGCTGCTGTCCGTGGGCGTCGCCTTCACCCAGGTGCCGGCCAGCCCGTACCGGATCACCTCACTGGTCCTCGCGTTCCTGACCACCGTGCTGCTGTGGCGCCTGTACTTTCACGTCGCCGGTCAACTGGTCGACGACGCGGTCTTGGCCGCCAGACACCCGGCCCGCGCCGGGCGCCTCGCCGGCGTTGCTCACCTGGTCATGATCTTCGGGGTCATCACCACCAGCGTGGGACACGACCTGGTCGAGAAGCACCCCGGCTTGCACACCCCCCTCACCTGGTCATCCGTCATCCTCGCCGGGCCTGCCATCTTCCTCGTCGGCCGCTCCGTGCTGGAGTACGTCGTCTTCGCGCGCGTCTCCCTGCCCCGCCCTGCCGGCATCGCCGCCCTCGTGGCCCTGATCGCCCCGCTGACCCTCGTCCCACCACTGGCAGTCTCCGGCGCCGCCGCCATCGTTCTGCTTCTTGTCGCCGCCGCCGACATCAGACGCTCGCACCGCCACCCCGACGAACAACCGACCCCGCCCTGACAACGTGCCGGACCACCCGGGTAGCGGTCGTGGATCTCTTCATAGTGACGCCTCTAGCTGCTAGAATACGCGTGTATTACGCTAATGTGGTGCCGTATGAGTGGGAAGAGTGGGCATTGCAGGCCCTGGCCGGCATTCAGCCGTACGAGGTCCGCCAGGTCCTGGAGGCCAGGCAGCGGTGGCCGCGTCCCGGCGCTGACGCCGCCGGATTGCGGGTACTGACCGTCTGGGCGCGCACCCGCGACGGCCGGCCCCTGATCGTGGCCGTGCACCACATCGACGGCTTCACGTGGAAAATCATCGGCGCACGAGACATGACCGACACCGAACGTGCCGACTTCAGCCAATGGGAGCAGACGCGATGAGCGACAACCAGCACCTGCCGCGCACCCCTGAGGAGGCGGCCGCGCTGATGAACCACCTCACCTTCGACCCGGCGCCGGCGACATCTGAGCAAGAGGCCGAACTGCTCGCCTCCCTCCCACCAGAAGGCGCCGAGGTCATGGTCGTGCGGTCGCTGCGCATGCCAACCGACCTCGATGACGCCGTCACCACGGCCGCCAAGGACGCCGGCATCACCAAAACCGCCTGGATCCGCCAGGCCATCGAGATCGCGCTGACCATGCAGTCCGACGACGACCAGCCCATCTCCCGCGCAGACGCCCTGCGCGCCCTGACCCTGCTACGCCCCGTACGCCGCGCCGCGTAACCAGGAAGACCACCGCCGGCAGGAGAAGGCAAGACGCACGAACCAACCAGCACGACTTACGTCGGTCCGCATGGACCCAGACGGCCGCACGAGAGCCCTCGCGAGCGCAGCGCGACCCTGTCCGCCAGTGTGAGTTGAGGCCAGCGGCTCGCAGGAAGCCCCGCTGACAGGGCAAGATCAGGATCGATTGACGTTGGTTGTGCTCGTCGTTGAGTTGGACCGGCACCTGCACGACCGCACCGCCGGCATGATCGGCATGCCTCTCGCACCTGACCTGCGGAGCTGCCGTCGACGCGATCCTCACCGGCACCGAAGCGATCACCAGGACCGTCCTCGACCGTGTCGAACTCGACCACGCCGCCGACAGCCAACACACCATCCAAGGCCGCCGTCGATGACAGCACCTCGGGCGCGCTGAGCTCGCACGGCGGTGGAAGACATCGTCACCAACTCCGGCCGAGCAGGCACGAACAACGTCGTCACGCCCAGCACCTCGTTCATCGCAGCGAGTTCGTACTCGCGCCAGCAATCGGTCGCGTTCCTGACCCCGCGGATGATCACACCGCACCCGTACCGCCGGCAGTAATCCACGGTCAACCCACGCCAGGCGGCCACCGCGACGTTCTCCCAGCCCACCGGAAGCAAGCCCCGGATCTCCCTCGCCCGCGCAACAGTCGGCTGGGACGGCCGCTTGTCGTCGTTGACGGCAACCAGGACCGTGACCTGATCAAACATGCGGCGCGAGCGGTCAACAACATCAAATTGACATCCTCCCGGCCCTGAAAGGGCCGGGATTCTCACGGTCGCCCGTGGGGTTTCCTGTTTCATCGCCGACTGCCTTTCCGGGAGGACTTCTTCCCTTGAGGTCTTACACCAGCTCCGCAGGCGTTTTACCTCTCCGCCAGCCCGGCGGCGAGGATGTTTCTAGCGGCGTTGATGTCCCGGTCGTGTTCGGTCTGGCAGCCGGGGCAGGTCCAGGTGCGGTCGTTGAGGGCGAGCGTGGTGTTGATGCGTCCGCACGTCGAGCAGGTCTTGGACGACGGGTACCACCGGTCGACGGGGATCACCTCACGCCCGTACCAGCCGGCCTTGTACTCCAGCATGCTGCGGAACTGGCCCCAGCTCGCGTCGGAGATGACGCGGGCCAGGCGACGGTTGCGCAGCATGTTACGCACGCTGAGGTCTTCGATCACGACCGTTTGGATCTCACGGACGAGTCGAGTGGTCAGCTTGTGCAGATGGTCCCGCCGCCGGTCGGCGATCCGGGCCTGAATCCGCGCCACCCTGAGCCGGGCCTTCGCCCGGTTCGCGGAGTCCTTCTGTTTGCGGGCCAGGTCCCGCTGGGCTTTGGCCAGCTTCCGCCGGTCGGCCTGCCCAAAGCGCGGGTTGGCCACCTTGCCCTGCTCGTCGCTCATCCCGGGGATCGGGTGGGTCAGGGTGAGCAGGCTGGTGATGCCGGCGTCTACCCCGACCTCCGCCGTGACCGGCGGGAGCGGCTTCACGGTCGGGTCTTCCACCAGGATGGAGACGAACCAGCGGCCGGCAGGGTCCCGGGACACGGTGACCGTGGAGGGTTCCGCCCCTTCGGGCAGGGGCCTCGACCACACGATGTCCAGCGGGGTGTTCATCTTGGCCAGGGTGAGCTGCCCGTCACGCCAGCGGAACGCGGAGCGGGTGAATTCGGCCGACGCCCGCGACTTGCGCTTGGACTTGAACCTCGGATACCGGGACCGCTTGTCCCAGAACGCCACGTACGCAGCCTGCAAGTGCCGCAGCGTCTGCTGCAACGGAACCGACGACACCTCGTTCAGAAACGCCAACTCATCCGTGCGCTTCCACTCGGTCAGCCACCCCGAGGACTGCACATACGTGCTGCGCTGACGATCAACCACCCACGCCCGGGTACGGGCCTCCAACGCCCGGTTGTACACCTTGCGCACGCAACCGAAGGTGCGGTTCAGCAGCTCAGCCTGTTCAGGGGACGGGTAGAAGCGGTACTTGTACGCCCGCTTCACCACCTCACCCACGCCTCACAATCTAGCAACCGTCCATGTAAGACGATCAGCGAGGGGAGGGAGCGGCGTTTCCTCCCGGCCCTAAACGGCCGGGTTTCCACGCCGCAGTTCTGATAAACCGCTCGGGCCGACCCGAGACCGCCATCAGACGCATGAGGCACCGAGCCAGCGTATGCCAGCGCCGAGCCCGGGCGCGTCTCACGCCGAAACCCGGATTAGTCCAACTTCAATGACACAGAGCGCCGTGCGCCGAACCCCGCCGTCCCGCGCGTCACTCGTCTTTGTCAGTGGATCTGATCCGCTGAGCTCAGGGCACTCCCGTTCGGACCAATGTCCTTGGCAAAGGACAGTTGACCAGCAGGATCCGCCGTCGCCGGAGCGGCACGACCCGCCGACCGGCACCTTCTTACGGTCCCGGTGTCATATTCAGTTCATTCTGCGCGGTGCCCTCACCGGCGCAGCACGGCTGCGTCGGCGCCGCCGCCGCGGCTCACAGGGAGCGCCAGTGCGTCACCACACGGTTGTCCTCGCCCACAAGATGCCAGGCCAGGGTGGGCGCGACCGCCGTGTTCGGCGACGGCATGTCCTCTTCGTCGAGGCACACCGTCGAGGTGATCCCGCCGCCGATCAGCAGCGGCAGCCCGGCGAAGGTGGTCGCGCACATGGTGTGCGCGTGGCCGACGAGCACCGCGACCACGTTGCCGTGCCTGCGGAGCACGGCCTCAAGCTCGGCTGCGTTGGTGAGCTTGACGTTGTCGGCCGGCCGCACGTGGATGTCGACCGGCGGGTGGTGCAGGCACACGAAGCTGGGCCGACCGTCGTCGAGGTGGCGGTCGAGCCAGTCGAGGGTCTGCGGGGACAGCGTCCCGTAGTCGACGCGACCGCCAGGCGGCGCCGGGACCAGAGAGTCGAGCATGAGGAACCGGTATCCGCCGACGTCGATGGCCGTGTCGACAGGCCCTTCGTGGCCAGGCGCGAACGCCGCCGCGAAATGTTCGCGCACATCGTGATTCCCGGTCCCGACGACCACGGGAATGGCCATTGGCGCGAGAATTTTCCGGGCCAGCTCATATTCCTCGGGCATCCCGTGATCGGCGACGTCACCGGTGAGAATGACCACGTCGGGCGCCGGGCGAACGGCGACCAAATGACTTACCACCTGCCGGAAACGATCCGCCGCGTCCGGCCGTAGGCCGACATGAGGGTCACTCAGATGAGCTATCAGCACCCGGCGATCCTAACCGGAGCCCAGCGTGTCGACAAGGCGGAAGAGCAGGCAGGAACGCGTCGGGTCTTCCCAATTATGAGACGAATGGCTGACTGTCACCCATCGGTCATGCGGGGGGCAGGCAGCCATTCGTGACCACCGACAATCAGGTCGTGCTGGCCGCCAACGGCGCTATCTACAACTTCCGCGAATTGCGCGCCGAGGTCGGCGAGGACGCGGACCGCAGCCATTCCGGCTGCGCGGTGCTGCTGCAGTTCTACCGGCGCGACAGCCTGTCATTCCTGGACCGGGTGCGCGGAATGTTCGGCATCGCGATCACCGATCTGCGCGAGCAGCGGCTCGTCCTGGCCCGCGACCGGATCGGCCTCAAGCCCCTGTTGTAGGACGAGACCGAACTGGACCCAACGGAGGTCGAGCACCGGTGTGGACGGTGCCGGGATCCCGCTCGGGATCACCCGCACGAGCGCGAACCGGCACAAGTCGCCGCTGCTACATGACACCTTCCAAGCGTGCAGCGCCCAGCTGCGGCACTACTGACCCGAGCAGGCCACCGCGCATCTGAACCGCGCCTACGACAACCACCCGAGCCGTGACCTGCTCGATGATCTGGGCTTCGACGCCGAGATCGCCCACAAGGGTGCCCCCACCCCGGTTCAGGTCGGCAAGCGTTGGGCGGTAGAGAGGACGAACTCGTGGATGAACGGAAAGATCCGCCGCCGCACCGACCGCGACGCCAACATCATCGATTTCTACCTGCACCTGGCTGCGGCGATCATCACCGTCCGTCAACTCATCCGCCATACTCGCACGCCCTACCGCTGGGACACCCGACCCACCACCCGCAGACTCAAGTAACGCCTGTTGCCGGTCGCTCTCAGTCAACAAACCCGTGAACTACCCGCCTGCGAACTGGTTGACATCTTCCGCTCCCCGGCGTCCAGCGCCCAGGGGAGCGGTCAGCAGGACCAGACCCACAGCGAGCAACCCCAGCCCGCACCAGGATGCCGCCGGAAGGCGTTCGCCGAGGACGGCGACCCCCAGGACCGCCGCAACGGCCGGCTCGGCCAGGGTCAGAGACGTGGCCACCGACGCGGGAGTGCGGCGCAGCCCGTATCCGAAAAACCGATAGGCCAGGTAGACGGTGAACACTGCCAGGTACACCGCCACCGCCGCACCGCGGATGCTGGCGAGCCATCGCACATCGACGAACACCACGATCGGCAGGACGAGCACCCCGGCCGCACCGAACAGCACGCCCATCACCGCGTCGGACGGATGCCCACGGGTGATGAGCCGACCGCCGATCAGCGAGTAGGCGGCGTACGACAAACCGGCGCCCGCAGCGAGCCCGACGCCTGCCATATCCACCGGCGCGGCACCTGCGCCGAGTGCGGGGCCCAGCACCAACAGGACGCACCCCACTACCGCGAGCGTGGTGGCGCCCGCCCAGCGGGCGGTCGGCCGGGCCTGCCCGGTCATCCAGGCCAGCAGTCCGGCGAAGACCGGCGCGCTGCCCAGCGCGATCACGGTGGCCACCGCCACGCCGGTGCGGGCAACGGCCGGGTAGAAGGTGACCGGATACCCGGCCACCACCAACGCGCCCAGGACGAGCAGCCACCGCTCGGGACGTGTACAGGCGGCCGGCAGTGAGCGGGCAGCGCGGGAGGTGAGGAACAGCAGGATGCCGCCAAGGGTGAGACCTGCGCAGCCGATGGCCGCCGCAGGCGCACCGGCAGGTGCCAGGGAGCTGGCGGTCCCGGTCGTGCCCCACAGCAGCGCCGAGATGAGGATGGGCGCGGAACCGCTGGGGAAACCGGAGTGTGAAGCGCGCGGGCCGGTCGCGGCCGGGAGCGCGGGAGTCAGGGAGAAAGTGCGGTCTGGCACAGTCGTGATCTTCCGTCGTCGAATGCGTCTGGGACTCGATTCGAAACGGGCGCACGACACAACCCCTGCCGACCCTGCGGGTCAACCAGGGCGCGGGGAACTCAAGCCATCAGCGTCTGCGCCCGATCAGGCGCAGAGCGGCGGCAGAACGACGTGCCAGTAGGTGCTCACCCCGCGATGATATCCGCCCGGAAGGCGCCCACCGGAACGGGGCGAGACGGCAGCTGCGGCCCTCCCCCGGTGCCAGCATGTCCCTGAGCTCGGCGATCGCCCTCAGGGACGGCTTGAATACCGGCGGGCGTTGTCCGGCTTCTTGCACCGGGGCTTGGCTTCAGGATGACCTCGACGCCGCAGGCCGGTTACTCTGTGCGACGAGCGCTTCGCGGCGTGCGGATGCGGTGCCGATACGTCAGTCGTCGACCAGCCAATCGATCGTTTCGGCGGCAGAGTCGTGCCGACCGGCGTCACAGGCCGCGGATCGAATGTCGATCCCCCAATCCCCTGCCTCCGCGCAGGCCCTGACGTTGCGGTTCCTGTCCAGGAACGCCGTGTGTTTCGGCGTCAGCTGGTTGACCCGTACCCCGGGGTGCGGGTTTATGGTCTGCGAATGCGGGTGGGTGAACTTGCGCGCCGGACCGGGACGACCGTGCGGGCGTTGCGGTATTACGAGGCGGTGGGATTGGTCGTGCCGCGGCGGCTGGGCAACGGCTACCGCGACTACAAACCGATCGCCGAGCGGCAGGTCGCCCAGATCCGCGAGCTGATGGCGCTCGGTCTCACCGTCGAGGAAACCCGGCCATTCGTCGAGTCGATCGCCAACGACGACGATGTGTGCGCCGCGGCGGTGGCTACCTTCCGCAGTACGGTCACCGGCCTGCAGGCCCGCATCGGCGAGCTGACGGCCCAACGCGACGCCCTCAACGCGCGCATCGACGCCGCCGCCCACCGGATCGTAACCAGCGCACCCGCCAGCAGCACCAAACCCGCCGAGCTGACCGGTCGACCGCTGCCGCCCCTGCACTTCTACGCCACGAACGGCCAGCCAATCGATCTACACGATCTCGGCCCCGGTCGCAGCATCATCTTCGTCTACCCGCTCACCGGCCGCCCCGGCGTCGACCTGCCCCGCAGCCTGCTCGAAGTTCACGGTGCACGCAGCCAGGACCAATGGCTGCGCGACCACCACGCCGAGATTCTCGCCGCCGGAGCCGCACGCGTGTACGGCCTGTCCGCCCAGTCGACCGGTTACCAACGCGAACTCGCCCACCGGCTCCGGCTGCCCTACCCGCTGATCCCAGACCCGAAGCTGACGCTGGCCACCGCCACCGGCCTGCCCCTCCTGACCGTTGGCGACCTGGCCCTCTACGAACGACTTACCCTCGTGGTCACCGACGACCTGGTGGAGCACGTCTTCCACCCGATCGCCGACCCGGCCATCCACGCGCTCGAAGTGATGCGCTGGCTGACCAAACGCCGTACGAAAGCCTCATGATCCGTATCGCAGGCCCGTGGTCAGGGCCACAGGATCTCGCGGCACCAGCCGTTGGCTATGCGGGTATAACGCAGCCGGGTGTGCCGACGCCGCTGGTCGCCCTGCCAGAACTCCACCTCGGTCGCGCGCAGGGTGTAGAGCGTCCACTCGGGCACGATCAGGCCTGGCTCGCCCTCGATACGGTGCAGCGCCTGCCGCATGGCCAACTCTAGGTCGCGGGGGTCGGCGAGGGGCTCGCTCTGCCGGCCGAGCAAGGCTTCCGCGCGGGACGCGGGCGGGCGTGCCAGGAAGTCGGCGGCGCTGCGGTCGGCGGGTTCGGCCGCGACCGGGCCCCGGACGCGGACCTGGCGGGCGAGGGCGGCCCAGTAGAAGGTCAGGGCTGCGGCCGGATTGGCGAGCAGCTCGCGACCCTTCGGGCTGGCCGCGTGCACGGCGAACTGCCAGCCGCGCTCGTCGACGTTCTTGCAGATGAGCACCCGCGCCGACGGGTCGCCGTCCACGCCGACCGTCGACAGCGTCATGGCGTGCGCCTCCCGGACACCGGAGTCGACGGCTGCGGTGAGCCACTGCACGAACAGCGTCTCAGGGCATTCGGGTGCGGCTGTCGGGTCGAACAGCGGTAGCTCGCCCGCGAAGACCGGCAGGTCGCGCAGGTACGTCCTGATGTCGGTCACGGGTGGCCCACGATCAGTCGCAGGGAGCCGATGAACATGCCCTGACTGCGAAGATGCCCGTATCGGGCGTCCCAGGCGCCGGAGTTCAGATCGGCGCGCAAACGGTCGATGGCAGCAGCGGTGGCCGCCGGGTCGACGAAACCCCAGGCGGACTGCGCGGCCCGGACCCGCGGGTCGAGGAACTGTTCCGGGCGGGCGTAGTAGGCCTCGGTGAACCCGTCCACGCAGTCGATCGGAATCGGCACGTCGATGACCTCGGCGGTGCGTCCGACGGCAGCGGCGATGACGGCGATCGCCGGGTAACGGCGGCGTTCTGCAGCGATCAGCTGCGGCGCGTACTCGGCCAGCCAGAGCCGGTCCAGGGCGTCGCCGTCGAAGGTCAGCACAACCACTGGACCACGGGAGACCCGGCGCAGCTCGGCCAGCCCACGGGCGGTGTCCGACCACTGGTGGACCGTGACGGTGGCCATCACCGCGTCGAAGCTGTCGTCGTCGAACGGCAGGTTCTCCGCGGTCGCGTTCACTGCGGGCGCGGCGCCCGCTGGTCGCTGGGCGCGCATGCTCGCGGACGGTTCGACCGCGACGACATGCCGGTCGGAGGGTTCGTAGGAGCCGGCGCCGGCACCGACGTTGAGGACCGTGCCGGCATCGCCCAGCGCTGTGTGGATGATCGCGGCGATCCGGCTGTCGGGCCGCCGCTGGACCGCGTACCCCTCACCGGTGGTCTCGTAGTCGACGTCCCCGCCATGTCTCGTAATCATGCCGTGACCCTAAACTTGCACCCCGGGGTACAGGTCAAGCCGACAAGCCGGCGATCCGCTCGCCACCGGGCTCGGCTCAATCCTTCAACGGGTACGGGATGAAGGTGCTCCGGTTCTCGTCCAGGTCGAGTTGGCGGCTGATCGGTGCGGCGGCCCGTTGCGGGCAGGTCATCCGCTCGCAGGTCTTGCAGCCGGGGCCGATCGGTGTGGCGGCCTCTGCGGCGTGCAGATCCATCCCGGCGGAGTAGACCAGCCGGCCTGCGTGGCGGGTCTCGCAACCGAGCCCGATGGCGTAGACCTTTCCCGGCTGGTTGTAGCCGCCGTGGTGGCGGGTGATGGTGCGGGCGATCCACAGGTAACGTTGCCCGTCGGGCATGGCGGCGACCTGTACGACGACCCGGCCGGGCGAGCCGAACGCCTCGTAGACGTTCCACAGTGGGCAGGTGCCGCCGGTGTGGGAGAAGGGGAAGCCGGTGGCGGACTGGCGTTTGGACATGTTGCCGGCCCGGTCGACCCGGACGAACGAGAACGGCACACCGCGCGCGCGGGGGCGTTGCAGCGTGCTGAGCCGGTGACACACCGTCTCCCAGCCCATCGCGAAGTGCTGGGTGAGCAGGTCGATGTCGTACCGGCGTTGCTCCGCCGCGGCCAGAAACTGCTCGTACGGCAGGATGAGTGCGGCGGCGAAGTAGTTCGCCAACCCGACCCGGGTGAGGATCTGGGTCTGCGTCTCGTCGAACCGCTCCTCCTCCACGATCTCGTCGATCAGGTCGGCGAACTCCAGCAGCGCGATCTGCGCCGCCATCCGCATGGCTTCCTGCCCGGCGCGCAGCGACGCCGACAGGTGCAGGGTGCGGGCCTGCGGGCGGTAGCGGTGTAGTTCGTCGCCGAGCAGGGCGGCGTCGTCGCGGCGGACCAGAATGCCGTGCCGCTGGGCGAGCCGGTCCTGTAGTGCGGCTCGGACCTCGCCTCGGCGGAATCCGATGGCCACGGCCAGCCGCTCCGCCGCCTCGTCCAGATCCGGTACGTAGTTCTGCCGTCGGTAGAAGAACTCGGTCACCTGGTCGTGCGGACTGCGGCCAATCGTCTCGCGATCGCCGAGCAGCTCGGCGAGTTGCTCGTCCGTCTGCCGGTACCGGCGGTGCAGATCGATGACAGCCTCCGCGACCTCGGGTAGTCGGGTGGCGAGTTCGGTGAGATCGGCGACGCCTGCCCGCCCGGGGAGCGCCTCGCGTAACCCGGCGACCAGCCTCGGGGTGTCCCGCGGGGCGAAGACGGCCGGGTCGACGCCGAACACCTCGGTGATGCGCATGAGCACCGGGACGGTCAGCGGCCGGGAGTCGTGTTCGATCTGGTTGAGATAGCTGGGTGAGATGGTCAGCAGGCGGGCCAGGTGCGACTGGCTGAGAGCGCGGTCTTCGCGCATGCGGCGCAGCCGGGCGCCCGCAAAGATCTTGGCGATCGCCCTCACCTCCCTGTTGGTCTTCGCTGGTCCGACACCATTTGCAGGGTGAAAATATAGCGGTTCACAACTTCGCAAAGTGGTGCGGGAAATTCTCAGAACTTGGCTTTTTCCGTCCCTCGACCAGCCGTCGGCGCCGTGTGACCGTTGGCGGCACGCCGGACCGGCATGGAGTTCGACGCCGCCAGGGGCATATCCGAAATGCCGGCGTCACCGACATCCGAGGGGACGAGATCATGCAGAACGCCGTTGAGCAGTTGCGCACCGAGTGGGAGACCAGTCCGCGTTGGCAGGGGGTGCGGCGCAGTTACCGGGCGGAGGACGTGGTACGCCTGCGCGGGGCGATCCAGGAGGAACACACCCTGGCCCGGCATGGGGCGGACCGGCTGTGGGGCCTGCTGCACAGCGAGGAGTACATCCACGCGCTGGGCGCGCTCACCGGCAACCAGGCCGTGCAGATGGTCCGGGCCGGCCTGAAGGCGATCTACCTCTCTGGCTGGCAGGTCGCCGCGGACGCCAACCTCGCCGGCCAGACCTACCCCGACCAGAGCCTCTACCCGGTTAACTCGGTGCCCGCGGTGGTGCGTCGGATCAACAACGCCCTGCTACGCGCCGCCCAGATCAGCACCGTCGAGGGCGACAACACCGGAACCGGCTGGCTGGCGCCGATCGTCGCCGACGCCGAGGCCGGCTTCGGCGGCCCGCTCAGCGCGTACGAGCTGATGACCGCGATGATCGCGGCCGGCGCGGCCGGCGTGCACTGGGAGGACCAGCTCGCGGCCGAGAAGAAGTGCGGCCACCTGGGCGGGAAGGTGCTCGTCCCCACCGGCCAGCACATCCGTACCCTGGAGGCGGCGCGGCTCGCCGCCGACGTGGCCGGCGTGCCGACCCTGGTCATCGCCCGCACCGACGCGCAGGCGGCCACGCTGCTCACCACCGATGTGGACGAGCGGGACCGGCCGTTCGTCACCGGCGAGCGGACCGGCGAGGGCTTCTACCGGGTACGCAACGGGGTCGAGCCGTGCATCGCCCGCGGCCTGGCGTACGCGCCGCACGCCGATCTGCTCTGGATGGAGACCAGCACCCCGGACCTGGAGGTCGCGCGCCGCTTCGCCGAGGCGATCAAGGCCCAGTACCCGGACCAGCTGCTCGCCTACAACTGCTCGCCGTCGTTCAACTGGCGCAAGCACCTCGACGACGCGACCATCGCGAAGTTCCAGCGGGAACTGGGGCACATGGGGTACAAGTTCCAGTTCATCACCCTGGCCGGCTTCCACGCGCTCAACTACTCGATGTTCGACCTGGCCCGTGGCTATGCCGCCGACGGAATGTCCGCCTACGTGGCGCTGCAGGAGCGGGAGTTCGCCGCCGAGCCGACCGGCTACACCGCCGTCAAGCACCAGCGCGAGGTGGGCACCGGCTACTTCGACCTGATCAGCACCGTGCTCAACCCGGCCGCCGAGACCACCGCCCTGCGCGGCTCGACCGAGCAGGAGCAGTTCGCGTGAGGTACGAGGTCATCGGCCCGCTGGCCGAACGATTCGACGAAGTCCTCACCGCCGGGGCGCTGGAGTTCCTGGTCGCGCTGGACAGCGAGTTCGCCGCCCGACGGGTCGCGCTGCTGGACACCCGGCGGGCCCGCCGCGACCGGTACGCCACCGGTCAGCTGCCCGACTTCCTCCCTGAGACCGCCGAGATCCGCGCCGACCCCACCTGGCGGGTCGCGCCGCCCGCACCCGGGCTAATGGACAGGCGGGTCGAGATCACCGGACCGACCGACCGGAAGATGACCGTCAACGCCCTCAACTCGGGGGCGAAGGTGTGGCTCGCCGACTTCGAGGACGCCACCGCCCCGACCTGGCACAACGTTATCGCCGGCCAGCTCAACCTGATCGACGCGCTGGATCGCCGGATCGACTTCACCGACCCACGCGGCAAGCGGTACGCCCTCGGTGACGAGCTGGCCACGATCGTGGTCCGGCCACGCGGCTGGCACCTCGTGGAGAAGGGGATCGCGGTGGACGGGCGGCCGATCTCGGCCAGCCTGGTCGACTTCGGGCTCTACCTGTTCCACTGCGCGCGGCGGCAGCTCGACGCCGGCGCCGGGCCGTACTTCTACCTGCCGAAGCTGGAAAGCCACCGCGAGGCACGGCTGTGGAATGACATCTTCGTCTTCGCCCAGCGTCACCTGGGCCTGCCGCAGGGCACCATCCGGGCCACCACGCTGATCGAGACGATCACTGCCGCCTTCGAGATGGAGGAGATCCTGTACGAGCTGCGGGAGCACTCGGCGGGACTGAACGCCGGGCGGTGGGACTACATCTTCAGCGTGATCAAGAACTTCGGGCAGTGGCCGGACTTCGTCCTGCCGGACCGGTCCGAGGTCACCATGACGGTGCCGTTCATGCGCGCCTACACCGAACTGCTCGTGCATACCTGTCACCGGCGCGGCGCGCACGCGATCGGCGGGATGGCCGCGTTCATCCCCAGCCGGGACCCCGAGGTCAACGAGATGGCCCTCGGCCGGGTGCGGGCGGACAAGCGGCGGGAGGCCGGCGACGGGTTCGACGGCTCCTGGGTCGCCCACCCGGGTCTTGTTGAGACGTGCCGGGAGGAGTTCGACGCGGTGCTGGGCGACCGCCCGAACCAGCTCGACCGGCTCCGGGACGATGTCGAGGTCACCGCCGCCGACCTGCTCGCCGTCGACAAGACCCCGGGCCAGGTCACCACCGCGGGCCTGCGGTCCAACGTCGCGGTCGCGCTGCGCTACATCGACGCCTGGCTCGGCGGGGTCGGCGCGGTCGCCCTGTGGAACCTGATGGAGGACGCGGCCACCGCCGAGATCGCCCGGTGCCAGGTCTGGCAGTGGGTGCACCACCGCACTCCGCTGGCCGGTGGCGGCTGCGTGACGGACGAACTGGTCCGGTCTATCCTCGCCGAGGAACTGGCCGCACTGGCCGCGGGACGCGTGGGCGGCGACCACGATCGCGCCGAGCAGGCCGCCCGGATCGTCGAGGACACCGCGCTCGGCGAGGACCTGCCCGCGTTCTTCACCACCGGCGCGTACGCCCGGCACCTCGGTCCGAACCGGAGGACCGCCGGGTCGGTCGGCTGACGGCGAACGGCGCCGCGCCGGAGCCGGGAAGAGCCGCCAGGGCCTTCCCGGCTCCGGTCCGAGAGGTCACTGCGCGGTGGGGGCGGCGGCCTGTTTGAGCGCCTGGCGCAGGCGCCGGATCGGCGGTACGCCCGAGACGGTGGTGTCGTCGCGGTAGAGCCGGCACGCCATCGCCGGGCTGTGGTCGGGCTCGGCGAACGGATCCTGACCGTTGATGAGGACGCTGGGTGAGCCGAGGAAGCCGATCTGCTCGGCCTCGGCCTGGCTGGTCACCACCCGGATGGTGACCTGCACCGTCGACAGGCCTATTTCGTCGAGTGCGCGGCGCACCACGGCGGCGGCCGGGCCTTCGTTCGGGCAGTCCTCAACCACCAGCAGCTCCACCTTCACCCGCCCATCGTGCCGGTCAACTGCGGTGCCGGCGGCGGCGGGGTGTCGGCGGCAGTCTGAAATTGTTTCGCCGCGCCGGCGCGCCCACCCGGGGTTCGGGCGGGGGCCGAGGCGCAACACCGGATGCCCGGCAGGTCAACCGACGGGCGGGGTGGTCCAGGAGGACCGGATCAGCTCCCGCTCGGCGGCGGCGAGGTGGGCGGTCGCGGCGAGCCAGGCCCAGGCGTACCGGTTCGGGTCGGGATCGGTAAGCCGGCCGAACGCGTCCCGGCCGCGCCGGTCGGACTCGTCAGCGAGCGCGTCGGCGACTGCGGCGGCGGTGATGAAGCCGCTGCGGCGCAGCGGACCAGCCAGACCGGCGCGCTCGCCGCGAGCTGCCTCGGCGACGGCGCGGCGACCGCCGGAAACCGCCAGCTCCACCAGCCGCCGAACCCGCCACAGCGGGGATTCCGCAACCGCGTCGGCGCCGACGGCGAGGACCGGTTCGAGCATCGCGGCAGGGTCGCGCGGCGGTAGGTGACCGCCCTGGATCTCGTCGTAGCCGAGGTCCGCTCGGCCGTGCCAGTCTGTGGGCAACCGGAGTGTCGTGGCGGCACCGGGCACCGGGCCGACCGCGAGCGGGCGCAGCGTGCTGGCCCGATCCGGGTCCAGCCGGCCGACCACCCGGAGCTGCAGGCCCGGCCAGGAGGCCAGCCGCCGCAGGTTGGTCACGTGGGCCAGCATCGGGTGGGAGTTGGCCGGTGCCAGCCGGATCACCGGCCCATCCGGCACCGGGACACGGTCCGGTCCGGCGTCGGTGGCGGGCGCCAACTCGCGTGCCAGTACCTGACCACCGACGGCACCCACCACCATCAGGTCACCGCCGACCAGCGCGGTCCCGGCCGGGGCGGGAGCCTGCGCATCGTCGGCGGCGAGTTGGGCGGTCACCACCTCGGCGAGCGGGCGGGCGAACAGTTCCGCCAGCGGTGCGGCGGACCAGTCGGTCCCGGTGAGCGGGGTGGCCCGGATTCCCTGGCCGGCGCCGAGCCGGCCGTCCGGGGAGACGGTGGTGCCGCTGATCCGCAGGCCGCCGCGCGCCAGGGTCGCGTGGTTGACCGCGACCGCGCCCATCTCGGTGACCGTGCGGGCGCCGTCTCGTGCCCGCTCCGGGCCGCCCGGTTTCACGTCGGCGAAGGAAAGCTGGCGCCCGTCGGCGGTGACCAGGTGGGTGACCACCCCGGCGTACCCGGTCGCGCTGATCACCGGTTCGCGGCAGCCGCCGTACACCTCCAGCGTGCCGTCCGGCTGGTAGGCCCGCCGGAGGATGCCGACCAGCCCCGGGTCGGGATCGCCGGCGGCCAGCCGGCCGGCCACGTACAGCAGGTCGTGCAGCACCTCGACAAGCTCGGCCTGCCGGTGGCCGGCCTGTCGTTCTCGGTGGGCGCGCAGGCCTCGTACCGTGCGCAGCGCGGCGTTCTCGGCCCGTGGCAGGCCGGCCAGTCGGGCGCTGTGGGCGGCCCGCAGCAGTTCGGCCTGGGGTACCGCGCCGGCGGCCGGCACACCAGCGGCGAGCACCCCGGCGGCGGCCCGCCACAGCGCGTCGGCGGCGGCCTGTTGGGCCTTGGTCGGTGCCGTGCTCCGGCCGGTGCGACCGGCGGCGGTCCGTGAGGATTTTCCGGTTCGCCCGGTCCGCTCGGCGGCCGGGCCGGGGCTGTCGTGAGTGGATGGCGCGGTGGGGGACGCCGAATCGGAATGGGTGGCCGGGTCGGCGACCGGGCAGGCGACCAGGATCGCGGTCCGGTGCAGGCAGCGGGGCGACAGTAGACAACTGCACCGCGCCTGCTGCGGGTCCGTGACCGCGCCGGTCGGCCCGGGCATCAGGGTGACCAGGGCCTCGGCGCCGCAGTCGATCGACACGCCGCCGTCGGCCGGGCCGACTGGTACCCCGGCCAGCCGTTCGACGGTGGCGTCCAGCCGCTTGTGCAGCCGGGATGGTAGGGCCGCGACCGCCGCGGCGGCGACCACGGGTAACACGGGCGGCAGGCGGTCGGTGTCCGTGGTGGGTGTGCGGTGCGTCAACGTGCTCCTCCGCGGATACGGTCGCCCACCCAACGGGCGAGTTCGAGCGGGCTGAGGGCGGCGACCGGCATCCCGGCCGCGACGAGCTGCTCGGCGACCGGTATCGAATAGCAGGGCACTCCGCTGTCGTTCAGCGCGGCGCAGCCGAGCAGATGCACGCCGGAGCTGGCCAGCGTGCGGACTTCGCCGAGCAGCCCGGCCAGCGGGTAGCCCTCCTCGAAGTCGCTGACCACGGCCACGATGGTGCGGCTGGGCACGGTCACCAGCGAGCGGGCGTGGGCCAGCCCGGCGGCGATGTGCGTACCGCCGCCGACGCGTACCTCCAGCAGCAGCGACAGCGGGTCGTCGACCCGGTCGGTCAGGTCGACGACCTCGGTGGAGAAGGCGAGGAAGTGGGTGGACAGGGTGGGCACCCCGGCCAGCACGGCGGCGGTCAACGCCGACCACACCACGGACGCCTCCATCGAGCCGGACACGTCGACCACCAGCACCAGTCGCCAGTCGGCTGCGGCACGGGTGCGGGTGTTGAAGATCGGGCGTTGCGGCATCACCACCGTGCGGCCGTCGTCGAGCCGCTGGGTGTGGGCCAGGTTCGCTCGAAGCGTACGGGCGAGGTTGATCCGGCCGCCGGGACGGCGGGATGGGCGCGGGTTGGTCAGCCCGGTCAGCGCTGGACGCAGGTGAGTGGTCAGCTGTTTGGTCAGCTCCTCGACCAGCCGTCGCACCAGTGGCCGGAGTTTGGCCAGGTGTCCCTCGGGCAGGCCACCGGCCAGCGACAGCACCGTGGTCAGCAGTTCCATCGAGGGGCGGACCGCGGCGGGGTCGAGTTCGGTGAGCACGTCGCTGCGACCGTTTTCGGCCGCCCGGGCGATGACCTCCTCGCGTACTGCGGTGCCGAAGAGCGCTTCGAGTTCGGCGGCCCACTCGCGTGCGGTCGGGAAGGAGGCTTCCTGGCCGCCGGCGGCGGCCTGGCCGAGGTCGGTGCCGCCTTCGCCCTGGCCCGCCCCGTACAGCTCGTCCAGGGCGCGGGCGTAGCGGCGGGCGTCGGCCGGCAACCGGTCGGGTTGGCGACCGAGCAGCAGCCGCCACCGGTCCGTGGGGGTGAGCCGGGCGGCCGGCGGGTCCGACCCGGGTTCGGTGTCGGCGGAGCCGGCCGGCGGGTCCGACCCGGGTTCGACGTCGGCGGTGCGCGTGCCGGGAATCGGGATGTGGCGGGCGACCAGGGCGGCCCGGCCGGCCGCGTCCGCGGCGGACCAGCGGGCCAGCAGCTCGGGCGAGGCGGACAGGACCAGGTCGAGCCGGTCGCCGAGCCGGTCGGCGATGGTGTGCAGCAGCCGGTCCCGGGCCGCCGGGGTGAGCACGTCGAACCCGCCGCGCAGCGCCGGCAGCCGGTCCAGGAAGTCGGCGTCGGGGAGGCGTTCGATCCGTTCCAGCAGCGGGTCCAGCGCGGCCGGGGCGGACTGCAGCAGCGGGTGCGCCGCGGTGAGCAGACCAGCGAGCTGCCCGTGCAGGTGCCGCCGGGCGTCCGGTCCGGTCGCCGCGTCGATCCAGCCCGCCATCCGAGTGCCCAGGGTCTGCAGGTCGGTCAGGTCGAGCAGCACCCGGGCGGCCAGCGCGGCGCCCTGGATCAGCGGCGAACCCGCCCGGGTCAGGTAGCCGAGGGCGTCGTCGAGGCGCAGGCCGAGCCGGTCGTCGCCGGCCCGGACCGCGAGGTCGACCAGCGCGGCGGCGTCGGCCGCGGCGTCGCTGCCGGCCAGGCCGGGCAGCCCGCGGACCGCCGCGTCGAGCAGCACACCGGGCAGGTCGGCTGCCCGGGCTCGGCTCTCGGCGGTGGTGCCGGGCAGGTGTTCCCGGCGCAGCGCCTCCAGCAGGTCCAACGCGGCCAGCAGTTCGGGCAGCGTGCCGGTGTCCGGCAGCACCACGGTGGCCAACTCGAGCCGGTCGGTCACCAGCTCGGGCAGGTCGCACCGGGCGGCGTCGCGTAGCCCGGTGAGCAGCTGCGCGGCGGTGGGTCCGCCGTCGGTGGCCTCCCGGCGGAACCGCTCCCGCAGGGTGCCGGCCGCAGCCAGCGCCGCGGTCACCCCACGTACGCCGACCAGGTCCAGCCGGGCCGCCACCGATGGTGTCCAGGCCAGTTGCCAGCGGGTGGTCAGGGCGGCGCCGTCGCCGGTGCCGGACACGGCGATCGGCTCGCCGTAGCCGACGCCGCAGACCTGGAGGCGTTGCAGCAGGATCTCCCTTCGCCCGTCCAGGTCGGTGCGTAGCGGGTCGAGCCGGACCTCGCGGGCCTTCGGGCTGTCGGGGTTTGGCAGCCGTAGCGCGGTGAGTTCCGCCTCGGCCGCGGGGCCGAGCCCGGAGCGGGGCGTACCGGGGGCGATTCGGCCCCGCTCGGTGCCGACCAGCACGGTCTCCAGCGCGGTGGCCAGCGCTCGGCCGCGGCCGAGCAGTTCACCCTGGCCGAGCACAGTGGTCACCGCCTCCAGCACCTCGCCCCGGCCGGGGGCGGGTAGGTTCCGCAGTCGGGCCAGGTCGCCGGCCAGCCGTACCGTTTCGGCGGCCTCGCCGGTGCCGGCGGTGTGACCGGTCGAGCGGAGTTCCCGGCACAGGTCGGTGACCGCCCGGGCGGCGGCGGCCCGGATCTGCTCCGGGTCGCCGGCTGCGGTGAGGATGGACTGCTGCCAGCGCGGGTCGCGGATCCCGGCCGGGTATCCGGACCGGGAGTCGAGCAGGTCGAACGCGTACGGCACCAGCGAGGTGATGACGGCACCGCCGCCGTTGGTGGTGGCCGGCTCGGGCGGGGGCGTCACGGACCGGACGACACCGGTCGGGACGGCACCGCTCGGGACGGCGAGCAGGGCCGGGGCGTGGAAGGCGCCGATGATGGCGGCGACCCGCCGGCCGTCCGCGCCGGCCTCGGCCAGCACCCGGCGCATGTGTTGCTCGCGGGCCAGGTCGCGGGCTGGTACGCCGTCGCCGCTGGCGCTGTCGGCACGCATCGCCCAGCCGACGCCCAGGGCGGCCCGGCGGATCGCCTCGGGCTGGCAGCCCGGGGCGCGCACTTCGACCACCCGGTCCCACAGGTCGTCGCCGTCGCGGCCGGTGCCGCTGGCGCTGAGCGCGGCGGCGTAGGACCGGTGTGGGTCGGACACCGGCTCACCGGCGTCCGGGGCGGGAGCGGCGGTCGGCTCGGCGCAGGTGGCCGAATCGGCGGTCCAGCCGGGGTCGGCCAGTGGCAGGTCGCAGCACACCACCTCGACGCCGCGCTGCCGGGCCCAGCGGATCGCGGCCAGCTCCGGGGAGAAGTCGGCGAACGGGTAGAAGCTGGTCGGGCCGTTCGCGCCGTGGCTGCCGACCAGGGCCAGCGGGGCCCGGGCGGCCGGGTCGGACAGGTACGGCAGCCAGCGCTGGAAGTCGGCCGGCAGTTCGACACAGACCACCTCGGCCTCGACGGCGTCCAGCAGTGCCGGAATCACCGCCGCCAGAGCCGGGCTGTGGTGCCGCACCCCGATCAGGTACGGCCGCAGCGAACCGGCGAGCGCGTCGACCACCGCTCGGGGGTCGGCCGTCACCGGGTCGGCGGTCGGCGGGCTGGCGAGAGTCGTCACCTGAGGCTCCCCCGCAGGTCCCAGAGCCGGCGCCACATCGCCGAGCCGTCCTCGGCGCGGCGGCGGACCGGGCCGTCCCAGTAGCCGAGCAGCCGGGCGTGGTCGTCCTGGTCGTCCTTTCGGACCACACCGAGCAGGTGCCCGGGCACCAGGTCGAGCGTGTCTCCGCCGGGCAGGTACGCGGCGGCCAGGCCGAGCGACACCGCCACCTGCACCGCCTCGGCGGTGGACATCACCGTGCCGGGACGTTCCACGTCCCAGCCCTCGCCCGACCGGCCGGAACGCAGATCGCGGAACACGGTGACCAGGGCGTCCAGCACCGCATCGTCCACCGTGTACGTCGCGCCGGCCCGCTGCACGGCGGCGGTGGCCTGCCGGCGGACCAGGTCGGTCTCGGTGTCCGCGTCCGAGATCGGGTGGATCGTCTCGAAGTTGAACCGGCGTTTGAGGGCCGAGGACATCTCCGACACGCCCCGGTCCCGCAGGTTGGCGGTGGCGATCACGGTGAACCCGGGCACCGCGCGGATCAGGCCGTCCTCGGTGCCGGCCAGCTCCGGCACGTTCATCCTCCGGTCGGACAGGATGGACACGAGCGCGTCCTGCACCTCGGGCAGGCAGCGGGTGACCTCCTCGATCCGGACCACCCGACCGGTACGCATCGCGGTCAGCACCGGCGAGTCGACCAACGCCTGCGGGGTCGGGCCCTGGGCGAGCAGCAGGGCGTAGTTCCAGCCGTACCGGAGGGCGTCCTCGGTGGTGCCGGCGGTGCCCTGCACGGTCAGCGCGCTGGTGCCGCACACGGCGGCGGCGAGCAGCTCGGACAGCATCGACTTGGCGGTGCCGGGCTCGCCGACCAGCAGCAGGCCCCGCTCACCGGCGAGGGTGACCACGCACCGCTCGACCAGGCTCCGCTCACCGACGAACTTCGCCGGGATGGTCATGCTGGCCGGCAGTGCGGTGCCGTCCGGACCGGTGCGCTGGTCGGCGGGCAGCTTCAACACCTCGCCGTTGCTGCCCTGGATGAAGGTGACCACGGCGCGCGGGGTCAGCGCCCAGCCCGGTGGCCGGGGCCCGTCGTCGTACGCGGCCAGGAAGGTCAGTTCGTCGGCGTACCGCTGTTCGGCGGAGAGAACCTGGGCGGCGGTCTCCGGCGCCGTGGTGGGGCGGACGTGTTCCGTCACGGTCACGGGTGGTCCTCGATCTCTCTGGCTCGGATGGGTGTTGGGGACAGGGGTCAGCGGCGGGTGCCGCGGGTGGGCAGGTCGTCGAAACGGGGCCGGTCGCCGTCGCGCAGCCGTTGCCAGGCCCGGCGGTAGCAGCCGGCGGCCGGTTCGAACGGCGCGGTCACGCCGAGCGCGGCCGTACCGTCGGGGGCGAGGTCGAACAGAGGGATCTTCCAGCCCTCGATCGGGGCCTGCCCGCTGCCGCGCTCCAGCCACCGGCCAGGCAGGAACAGCGACCGGCCGGCCCGGGACCGGCTGGCCTCGACGACCAGGTCGGTGCCGGCCAGTTCGGCCCGGGCCGCCTTGAGCCGGGCCGGTTTCCAGCCGGTCCACTTCGCCGTGTTGCGGTCCGTGGGGTCCGGCATGGCCAGCAGCATCAGGTACACCGCCGCCGCGTCAACGCCCAGGCCATGTTCCCCGGCCACCTCGGCGACCAGGTCGGGCACCGACCGGGTCGGATCCTGCGGCCACCAGGTCCCGTCGGCCTCCCGCGCGCCGCCGTCCGGCTCACCCGGATCGCCCAGCAGCGCCGCGAACCGCGGGTCGCGGACCAGTCGCAGCGCCATCTCCATTGGGTACGGCTGGGCCGCGTCCTGCCGCAGCGCCGGCAGGTACGGGTCCGTCCCGTCGGCGTCGAGCAGGTGCGGCCGCAGCGCGGGCGACGGTTGATTGTCGTAGGTGGACAGAACGATGGCGCCGTACCGTTCCCAACCGGGGCCGGTCTCCGACGGGCTGCCCGCCACCCGGCGAAACGCGGGCAGGGAGACGTACTGGTCGAAGTCGAGCAGCAGGTCGGGGTTGGCCAGCCGGTCCCGGATCGCGGCCAGCGCTGCCGGCAGCGCGGCCCGGCACGGGTCACCGGCCGGCATGTGGTGGGCGACCCAGGCGGCCAGGGCGACGGTGGAGCGCAGCACCTCACCGGTGAAGCCCGCCGCCCGGCCGTCGACCTGCCGGGCCCGGTCGCCGCGAATCTCGAAGGTCAGGTCGGTGCTCAGCTCGGCCGAACGGGCCGGGTCGAGCAGCGCCGGCAACGCGTTCGCGGGTTTCCAGCCGGTGCGAAACGCGCGCGCCGCGCCGGCGAGTAGTTGTTCGGGCACCACCATCCGGCGCCCCACGGCGGCGTTCCAGACCGCCGCGGCGGCGGTCACGTCCGGACCGTCGGTCCACAGCCGGGCCGGGTCGTCCGGCAGCAGCGCCGCGACCACGGCCCGCCGGATCTCCGGGCTGGCCTCTCGCAGCACCCCGAAGGCCAGCTTGACCTCACCGGCCTGCTTGACACCGAGCGCCCTGCGCAGCTCGGTGGGCACGGTGCGCGCCGAGTCCACGTAGGGCAGGCCGGAAAGCACCAGCTTCGCGGCGGTGGCGGTGACGCCGGTCAGCTCGGCGAAACGCTCGGCCGTCTCCGGCTGCCAGGGCAGCGGGCCGCGTGCGACCCACTCGGCGAGGAAACCGGCCAGCCAGCCGGCCGGCCGCTCGTCACCGACCGGCGCCGAGGAGTGCACCGTGTACGGCTCGGGCACGGCGAACGCGCCGGCCGGGTCGTGGTACAGCGCCTCGAAGAAGTAGCCGGTGGCCGTTCCGGTGGCGTCGAGGAAGGCGAGGAACGCCCCATCGGGCAACGGCAGGACGCCCGGCTCGGGGTACCGGTGCGAGCCGTCAGGGTTGGTCAGGTCGTCGTCCAGCAGGTGCAGCCTGAACCGGCGCCACCGGGCCGGCTCGGCCGCCGTGCTCAGGTCGAGCCGGTCCAGCTCGGTGAGCAGGGTACGCAGCGTCTCCCGGTGCTCGTCGGGGGTGACCGCCGCGACGGCCCGGTAGGCGACGGCCGCGACACCGCCGAGCAGGGACCACCAGTCCAGTGCGGCCGGCAGCGACGGTCCGTCGAGGTGCAGCCGTACGGGTTCGCTTCCGCTGGCGGCGGTCCGCTGGGCAGCGAACGCCTGGAACTGGGTGAAGGCGTGGGTCAAGCTTTTCGCCCTGTAGGCCGAGCCACGCAGCCCGTCCAGCGCCGTGTTGAGCTGCTCGTCGGTGGGTCCGTCTGCGGCGGGCGCCGCCGCTGTCGGGGCGGACAGCGACTTGGCGAGCCGCTCGGTCACCGCGTCCAGGTCGGTGCGGACCCGGGCGGCCAGGCGCAGCACCCCGGCCACTCCGGCCAGCACCGCGTCGTGGCTGACCGCCGGCAACGTCGAGCGGACCAGTTCGACCAGCGCGTCCTTCTCGTCTTCGCCGGCGGCCCGTACGGTCCTCTCGGCCAGGGTGGCACGACGCTCGTCGAGGGCCGCCTTGAGCAGCGCGGCGGCGGTGTCCCGGTCCATCCGGCGCAGGGCGGTGGAGCCGGCCGGGTCCCGGGGCAGCAGGTTGCCGAGGAACTGCGGCCCCGGTAGCGGGACCGCCTCGGGGGTGTAGTCCCGGCTCGACGGCGGCCCGCCGGCGGCCGACACCACCCCGTCCGCGTCGACCAGGACGAAACCCTTGAGGACGGCCCGTGGCCGGTCGTCGCCGGGCAGCAGCAGCGCCGCGATCGGCTCCTGCCCGAGGGCCACGGTGACGGTGCGACCGGCAAGGTCCTCGCCGCGTACCGAGCCGTCGGGCAGGGTGACCACCCGCCAGCCGAGCAGACCGTCCACCGGAGCGGCGGCCGGAGTGGCCCGGTCGAACGGGGCTGGCCGCAACCAGCTGGCCGACTCGCGGAGGTGGCTTCCGTCGACCGGGAGGTCGGCCAGGAAGCCGGGCAGGCTGCGCCGGCCGTGGGTGTTGCTGGCCGGGTCGTACTCGTGCCAGCCGCGCTTGCCGTCATCCTCGCCGGCGCGGAAGACCCAGCAGGAGGTGCCGTCGGTGATGACTGGCAGCTCCGCCGGGACAGCGGTGTCCCCGACGTGCAGCACGCCGTCGCCGGTGGTCCGCCCGCCGTCGGTCAGCGGCAGGGTGACCGCGCTCGGGCGCGCCTGCCGGCCGTGTCGATCGCCGAGGATGGGCTGTGGCTCGCCGGGTGACGAGTGCCAGTAGCCGCGCAGGTCGTAGCCGAGCGCCTCGGAACGCCAGTAGACCAGCAGTTGGCCGTCGACGTAGTGGTAGCTGGGCTCGCCCCACCTGTCGCCGGCGGGGATGCGCAGGTCGTGGCGGAGCACGATGCCCTCGACGCCGAGCACGCGCACCGTGGTCGGCCCGCCGAGGATCAGGTACGGCCAGGCTTCCTGCACGGTCAGCTCGACCTTGTGGTCGCCACCGGTCACCTCCTGCCAGGCCAACTCCCACTCCGGCCAGCCCAGCTCGTCGAGGATCCCGCCGCGCAGGCTGCGGGCGACGTGCTCGGCGAGGTCAACGCCGAGGGCCAGCCCGAGATCGCCGCCCTGACCGGGGTCACCGGGCTGGTCGAGGTCGGCGAACACCAGGCGCAGCGCCTCGACCGGAAGCCTGCCCAGCCAGTCCACCGACTCCGGCAGGTACGGCAGTCCGGCGGTGAACCGGTCGCGGACCCGGGCCCGTAGCCAGTCGGCCAGCAACGGCCGAACACCCGCCGTCCCGACCATTCGGCGCAGGGCGTGCTGCTGGTCGTCGAGCTGGTCGAGGCCACGGCGCAGGGCCCCGGTGAACCGGTCGTCGCCGGCCACGGCGCGCAGATCCCGCTCTCCCCCGGCCGTGACCCAGTGCGCCAGGTCCAGAATGTCGCGCTCCTTCAGTGGGGCCACCGGCAGGTCGAGGGCGAGCAGCAGGTCGAGCAGGTCCGGGTCGCCGTCGGCGGTGAGGGTCTCGCCGCTGTCGGCCAGTTCGGCGCGCAGCCGGTCGGCCATCCGCTCGACGAGTGGGTACAGCTGCGCCACCCGGCGGCGGCGGTGGCCGGAGTGGGCCCGGCTCACGAAGCGGCGCAGCCAGCCGACGGAACCGTCCTGCGGGCGGGCGGTGTCCGGCACGTCCGGGTCGAACAGGCCGGCGAGCGCCCCGGTGTCGGTCAACAGGGCCAGCCAGGTGACCAGGTTGTCCCGGTCGGCGGGCAGCAGATCGAGCAGGCTACCGCGGATCGCCGGATCCCGGCCCGCCAGGGCCGTCACCGCCGGCAGGTGCACCTTCCACCAGCCGGCCGGCGCCTCGGCGGCCACCGGCAGCCGGAGCAACTCGGTCAGGTAGGCCGCCTCACGATCGGCGGCGGCTGCGCCGGCCTTACCGGCGGCCTTGGCGGCCGTGCGGACCAGCCGGTTCACCGCGTTGGCCGACTGGGTAGACGGAACCACGCCGGCGGCCGCGGCCCGCAGCGCCAGCCGGCAGAACTGGTCCAGCGCCGCGTCGGCCGGCAACTGCGCGGACAGTTCCTTCGCGTAGCCGGCCAACGCGGTCGCGGAGACCACCTTTGCCGCCGCGAACTCCACGTAGACCTCGTGCAGCCGGTTCAGGTCGACCGGCAGGCCGTGCTGCGCCTCCGCCTTGCGCGCCTTGTTGAACAGTTGCGTCGCGTAGGTGTCCTGCCCGGCGGCCAGGAACACCCGTGCCGCCTGCTCGTAGAACGTCGGCAGGAAGTGGGGCAGCGTACGGGCGAACCGGTCGGCGACAGCCTGGTGACCGTCCAGGGCGGCCTTCGGCCGCGACCGTACCTGCTTGGCCAGCTTCTGCAACTCCGGCACCACCGCCAACGCGTGCCGGCCGTCCGCCGGATGGTGTACCAGCACCCACTCGGGGAAGGCCAACGGGCGACGCGGGCCCAGCCCGACGAGGGCCGGCTCGGCGCCCGGTGTCAGGCCGAGGAACCCGACGGCGATGTCCTCGCCCTCACCCAGGGCGGCGTCGACCAGGCGCACCACCAGCCGGTCGTCGAGGGCCGGGTGTCGGTAGGTGCGGGCGGTGAGCGGCACTGCCCGGTCGCCGGCCCCGGCGGTGTCGGCCGGCAGCACCGCGCCGGCGGACAGCAGGCCCTCGGCCGAATCCTCGCCCGACATGGTCGTCATCGCGGTCACGCCCTCTTCCCGGTTCCCGTTACGGCGCCGGACAGGGCCGTCGCCATCCGCATTCCTTCCGACCAGGCCACCGGCCCGACCTCGGTCAACCGCAGCGTCGGTCCGTCCACGACCGACCAGGAGAGGTTGCCGAGGGTCGCCTCGGAGTCCCAGTAGTCCTCGTCGAACCACATGGCCGCCTCGATCGTGCGGCCGGCCTCCCAGACCCGGCACCTGACCTGGGAGCCGGAGACCCGGAAGCCGAGCGTGGCGGCCCGGGCGGCCAGCCGGTTGGGGACCGTGGCGCCGCGGAAGTCGGTGATCGTGGTGTCCCGGTCCTTCAGGTTGGTGGGCTTGCCCCAGGTGCCCCGGTGCAGCTGCTCGACCCGCTGGGTGACGTCCAACTCGTCGGCGAACTCACGCAGGTCGGGCAGGTCGGGCAGGCGCACCGGGTGGGGTAGCGTCGCGTGGGCCGGCGTGAGCCGGACGGTCTCCCCGTCGAGGTTGACCACGCGCAGGTCACCGGTGTCGGTGACGTCCCGCAGGAACCCTGGCTCAGCCGGGTCGTCCCCGAGCACCACGAGGTCCCACAGCGCGTCCCGCCAGGCCGGGTCCGGCCAGACCCGGGCCAGCAGGCCGGTCGGCACCGGCAGCGAGGACACCACCCAGGCGTCGACCCGGGCCAGGCATTCCGCGGTGTGCCGGTCCAGCCACTGGGCGAGCTGCCGCAAACGGTCCACCTCGGGGTCGTCCCGCAACACTTTCGGCAGAGTCTTCAGTGGACGGCCGGTGGCCCGCGGGCCGGTGGAGCGGGCCGCCACCTTTCCATCCACGAGGGAGATCTCGTACGAGTCTCCCACCGGCAGCCAGCCCATCAGGAACACCCTCCGCAGTGGCGAATTAGTCAGATTTCGTGAGGAATCGGCCACGATCGACAACGCAGGGCACGCTAACAGCAGTGACCGACACGACCGAGATCCGTCGGCGGGAGCGCCGAGCGGGACGAGGTCGATCGGACCTACGGGAGCCGCAGGTCCGGCCAGCCCAGGGGCACTGCGAATGGTCAGGTGCGGCCCGACGGGAAGGCGAATGCGGTGACCTAGGTCACACCAAACGAGCGTGGCGCAGCGGCCTTGGCCGACCCGGCCAGAGGAGTGCCGACGGCCGATCATCGGGTGTGTACTGTCTCCTCAGACAAGCTGAGGAATCGGTCCCAGATGCCGAGGCGGGGAGAGAGGCAGGCGATGATCCCGTCGGTTCAGCGGCACCCGCTTGCGGCGCAGACGGCGGATGCCCTGTTGGCGCATATCCGCTCAGGCGCGTGGCCGCTGGGGCACAAGCTCCCCGGCGAGACGACTCTGGCGGCGCGGCTGGGCGTCGGGAGGTCGACGCTCCGCGAGGCGATCCGCGAGCTTGCCGGCAAAGGCGTGCTCGACTCCCGGCAGGGAGCCGGGGTGTTCGTCACCGCGCTGGACGTCGCCGAGGAGCGGGGCGCAGTGTTGCGCCGCGCGTCCGTTATCGCGGTCATCGAAGCCCGGGTGGCAATTGAGGCCGAGGCTGCTTCGCTGGCGGCCCAGCGGCGCACACCGGCGGATCTACGGGCAATCCGGCGAGCGCTAACCCAACGGTCGGCCACCGATCACCGCATCGAGGAACACGTCGATGCCGACATGGCATTCCATCGCGCCGTCATCGTCGCGGCCCACAACGAGGTGCTGACCGAGTTGTTCGACAGCTTCGTCCCACGCATCCACGTGGCCATGGTCGGCATGTTGCGGGCCCACCCACTGGCCTCGCCCGAAGCGGACCACGCCGCCCACCAAGCGCTCGTCGAGGCAATCGCGAACCGCGACCCGCAGTCCGCCGCGAACAGCAGCCGATCTCACCTGAGCGCTCTGAAGCGAGCACTAGCATGATCCCCGACAAGTCGGCGCCAGAGACAGTGCTGCAACTGAGCGACGTGACCTTCCGCCGCGACAACAAAGAGATACTCCGCGGCATCACCTTCACCGTCAGAGCTGGCGAACGCTGGGCGCTCCTCGGCCCCAACGGCGCGGGCAAGAGCACTCTCCTCGGTCTCTGCGGAGCGGTCAACCACCCCACCTCGGGCACTGCGCAGGTACTGGGCGAGCAGCTCGGCCGCGTCGAGCTGCAAGCGCTCCGCCGGATGATCGGGCACGTCAATCCGCGCCATCCGCTGCGCTCGCCCCTGACGGTCCGCGAGGTGATCCTCACCGGGCTCACGGGCACCACCGAGACGCCGCCGCGCTGGCAGCCCCAACCCAGCCAAGTCGACAAAGCCGACGCGCTCATCGACGCGTTGGGCCTGGTAGGGAAGGCCGACGAACGCTGGCCCACGCTCTCCCAAGGCGAACGAGGCCGAACGCTCATCGCCCGCGCGCTCGTCAGCGAGCCGCGGCTGCTCCTGCTGGACGAACCATCCACCGGCCTGGACGTCGCCGCCCGCGAGCAGCTCCTCGAAACCATCGACATGCTGGACGAGACTCACCCCCGGATCGCGTCGATTCTCGTCACTCACCACCTCGAAGAGTTGCCCACCACGACCACGCACACCCTGCTGATGGCCGCAGGCGTGGTCGTGGCCGCAGGTCCGGCGCGCTCGACGGTGACGACGGAGAACATCTCCGCCGCCTTCAACCATCCCATCGACGTCCAGGAGCACGGCGGACGATGGGCCGCTCGCGCGACACGTGCACGACAACGAGACCTCGCGTCCCTCGTCACGGCAGCTGGGTGAGCAACCTCCGGCTTCGAGTCCGACTTACCAGGCTTGGAACGTAGGCCGAGACACCACCGGCATCGTCCGTACTCCTGGCCTCCGCGAGACCCCGGCGGCGATGCACCTTGCCGCAGTGCGAACGTTGCGCGGCGCGACGCCGGTAGCAGCGTCCGGCCCGCAGCCCAAGCCGTCGCGAGAACGCAGAAGCGCACGCTCATGCCGAGTAGCGGATGCTGGGAGGGCCTTCGGCAGACGAGGCTCAGACCTGCTGAAGGAGGTGGAGGCTCGGATGATCCCGGATATTCCACTCCGCAGGTGATCCGAGCATCCCGTCGGTGGCGCATCGCACGCCGACGCCTATCGCCCGCACGGCATCGCCGTCGGCGTAAAGCGTGAAGCCGACCGCGACCTCGAAGGCATCGCCACCGCACTCGCACGAGATTGGCTCGGCTTCATCGTCCATCCAGTACTCGCCACTGTTTGCTATGTAGGCCATAGCATTGCAACGGACGCAGGTTCGGTACGCGCCCTGTCCTCCGTCATCGACAACGACGCGGAAGACGCGGTAAGCGCACGCACCGCAGACGGACGCAACGACACGGTCTATGGGCCAACCTGCAGGCTGATACTCATGGATCCACTCGGCGAGATCGTTCAAGTCCTCGCCATGGTCGAACAAACCGTCAGACGTGATGACCATGGCTCAGTATGATCGCTCACGCAGCCGAGCGAGCGACCTACAGGTTGACGTAGGCATCCTCAACTGCCGCAGGCAACGCGCGCGGGTGCTGACACTCCCATCGCCCTCGGTAGCCGTCACGGTTCGGCTGCACGGCGCGTTCTCAGTCTGCGGGCACCGGTTCGGCGGGCCGGGCCATGAAGAAGCGGACGATGTCTTCCGCCGCGGTGGCGGACAGCATCATCGCCTGGACTCGTTCGGACATTTCGGCTATCGCGCGAGTCCTGGTGAACATCGCCTCCTCGTACGTCCGGATTGCCGAGTCCGGGTCGGCGGGGTTGGCGGCGAGTCGGGCGGCAAGCTCGGCAGCGTCGAGCATGGCCTGGTTGGCGCCCTCGCCGACCGGCGGCATGAGGTGCGCGGCGTCGCCGATAAGGGTGACGCCCGGCCTGCTGGCCCAGCGCGCACCGATGGGCATCGCTTCGATCCTGCGCGGCGTCGGCGCGTTGTCGCTGGCTTCGATGAGTGCGGTAAGACTTGGATCCCAGCCGGCGAACATGTCGAGGAGAGCAGGCTTACGTCGGTATGTGTCGATGCGGCGATCGTCTTCGCGCAGCGAGATCCCGACCCGTAGGCTGCCGTCGCCGAGGCGTTGCGCTGCCAGGATCTGGTTCACGCCGACGCACCACAGGTTTCCGGGGCCGACCAGGTTGGCGAGATCGGGATGACGCCGGTCGACGTCTTCGATGTTCAGCTCTATGAGGGTGGCCACATAGGACAGTTGGACGTCGGTCAGCAGCGACCGGACGACCGAGCGCGCGCCGTCCGCGCCGATGAGGATGTCGCAGTCGGTTCGGTGTCCGCCGTCGAATGTCAGCCCCCAGCCCCCGTCAGGTAGCGGGGTCGCCGCGACAAGCCGGTGTCGCCAGACAACCGCGTCGCCGGGAAGGGAATCGAGCAGAAGATCACGCAGTACGTTCCGGTCGATCTCGGGGCGTCCGGAGAATGAGCCGGGTTGCGGCTTGTGGTGCACCAGGGTCCGTCCGGTCGGGTCGACGATGCGATGTTCCTCGCCGTCCGGCCGCGCCTGCGACCGGAACCGGCCGGCGAGACCCGCTTCGGCCAGGGCCTGCTGCCCGGATTCCGGGTGCAGGTCGAGCGCGCCGCCCTGGGGCCGCGCGGATCGGCTTGCCTCGCGCTCGTACACCACTGCGCCGATGCCGTGCTGGTGCAGGATCCGTGCCAGCGTCAGCCCGCCAAGGCCGCCACCGGCGATCGCGATTCTCATCTTCGTTCCCTTACCGTACGCTGTATTCGTGGATACACCGTACGGTAGCGAAGCGTTGCCGGTTTGGGAACGGCCTGAGCCCCAGCCGCGAGCGGCACCGGTGCCGTTGAGCCGCGAGAAGATTGCCGCTACGGCGATCCGGCTTGCCGACGCGCACGGCCTCGACGGCCTGTCGGTTCGCAAGATCGCCAAAGAGCTGGGGGTCGGTCCGATGCGGCTCTACGACTATGTGATCAACAGATCCGAACTACTCGATCTGATGGTCGACGTCGTCTATGCCCGGATCGCCGAGGTCGGCCGGCACTCCGAGTGGCGCACCACGGTGCTGGCCGTCGCCCACGCGACCCGTGACGCCGCCCTTGATCATGAGTGGTTTTCCGATCTGCTCGGCGCAAGGCCACACTTGGGACCTCACGCGCTCGCCGTGGGCGAAGCGACCGCGGCGGCGTTGAGCCAGGCCCCTGGCGTGCGCGGCATCGACGACCTCCAGCGGGCTCTGGGTGCCCTCAACGCCTTCATCATCGGAGCGGTCCGCAGAGAGGTCACCGAGCGACGCACCGCCCGTTCCACCGGCGCCGATGAGGCCGCCTGGCAGGCCAGCCTCGGCCCCTACCTCACCCGCATGTTGAAAACCGGCAGGTACCCCACCGTCGCCCGGCTCGTCATCGACGGCGCCCACCTCAATGCCGAAGAAACCTTCAACCACAACCTGACCACCCTCTTGGACGGCATCACCAGCCGTCCCCGCACGGCGACCTAACGCTCTGGGCCAGCAGCGCCCCATCCATAGACTGCCGCAGTGAGGTACGACGAGCTCGAAACGACGATTCGCCATCTGGTCACCAGGGCCAGCGAGGACAACCTCCGCGTTTTCGGCGCTGAGACGGTCACCCGTCTCGTCCGGGACGAACGGCTGTTTGACGTCGCAGTTGAGTTTGAGCTCGACAAGGATGCGGCGGCGGCGCTCACCATCGCCCGCGAGAACGTCCTGACGGCCAGCCCGACCAAGTTACGCGCACAGCTGGCGCGTATCGATGACGGCATCCTCACCGACGGCGACATGGACACTGACCTGCTGAACATCATCTGCGCACTCGAGCATTGGACGACCTACCTGGAGACAGGCCACCGCAGCGAGCTCTACGAGCTCGCTATCCGCTCCATCGAACAGGTCGATTCTCAGGTCTCGGCCGATATCAGCGACTTTCTGGCCGAACCCGAGATGGCCGCCGAGTACGAGCGGATCGAGCGCCTGCTCACCGCGTAGGGACGACCGGAACCGACGTTCCCGAGCAACCGCTTATGCCGCCGTTCGAACGCTGCGGGGACGGCACGGGTCGGTCGAGCCGACCGACGTCCCAGGGCATCGTTGATCAGCGGTACGGTTCGGCCATGCCTGCTGGTGTCGCGCGACCGCTGATCTTTGTCGACGTCGATGGCGTGCTCATTCCGTTCCGCCGCCGTTCAGCCGGCGCTGGTGGCCGTTCCAGCGGTGACCCGGGACGTGCCCCCGACGGTCCTGGTAATCCGCTGTTGGATCGTCTCGACCGCGAGGATGGCCACCGTTTGCTCGCCCTACCCGGGGATCTGGTCTGGGCGAGCACCTGGATGGCCGAGGCGAACGAGGTGGTCGCACCCCGCCTCGGCCTTCCCGTTCTGCCGGTCGTCGAATTTCCCGACGCTGACGAGGAACCACCGCGCGGTGTGCACTGGAAGACCGCGCCCTTGGCGCGGTGGGCGGCCGGACGCCCGTTCGTCTGGCTCGATGACGAGACCACCGACGCCGACCGACGGTGGATCACCGCACACCACCCGCAGCCGGCGCTTCTGCACCGCGTCGACCCACATCGGGGACTGACCGACACCGACCTTGCGACAGCACGTCAATGGCTCGAACAGCTCAACCAGACCGCTTGATCGGCTGCACGCACCCGCGCAGGCAATGCACGCCGGTGCTGGCACATCCGTCACCCTCGGTAGTCGTCACCGTGGCGCATTAAGGTGCGAGGACGTCCGGACATGTCGATGAGCGGATGCTGTCCCGGTCAGGTGCTCGAAGGAATGCCTAGCCCGTTGGGGCGCCGGCCCGTTGAACGCCACCGAGCAGCAGGCGGGCACCTTCACGGACAACGTTCCAGTCGGTCTTCGGGGATCGGTCGAGGTTCTTGGCAAGCCAATGCCGCCGGTCTTCGTGTTCCCGCCGCAGATGGACGAGGTCAAGGTCCACGCCAGGTAGCCCGCCGCGGCGTTCCAGCTCCTCGACCCGCTGCCCCATGGTGTCCATCAGCTCGCGGTTGAGGGTGTGCACGGCCTCAAGGTATGCGGTGGTCGGGACGCTGAGCCGGACTGTGGGGTCGGCGGTGAAACCGATCTCACCGTCGTCCTCGTGCCGCCAATCCATGGTGATCTCGTCGCGATCGCCACGGGTGGTACGCCAGAACCGGAGCTTGGGAGGATTGCGCAGGTAACCGAAGTCCAGGTTGTGCTGGCCCTGCCAGATCGCGGCCGTGACGACTGGATGGTCGGGCACGTCCGCGTTCCCGTCGTCGGTCCGTTCCTCATCCGGTTCGGCCACGAACTCGAGCGGGTCACACGTCCACTGCGTGGGGTGGGAGGCGATGAACGGCTGCAGGTCGTCGGGCACCGGCTCCAGCGCCTCGGGTGTAAGGGCAATGACGTCTTCCCAGAGCCGGGCCAGGTAGTAGTCGATGTAGGGATGCGGGTGAACTTCCCGGGTGCGGCGCAGCAGCTCCTGCCCGCTTACTTCGAGCCAGTACCAGCCCTCGGTGAGCCCGAACCAGTGGAGCCTCGGCTGATCACTGCCCCACGGCGACACCTCGTCCAGTGGGTACAGCTCGAACCGGAACCTGATCATCGAGGCAGTATCCCGTAACGTCCGGCGGTCGATCGAGAGCCCGGATCTGCCGCCGACCGCGCGCCGCCCTACCGGCTATCTGGGCAAGTTCCGTCCCTCGGGCTCCATCGACCGCAGCACCTCCATTGGTGTGCGGCCGGTTGCCCAGCCAGAGCAGTGATCGCCGTCGCGGCGAGGGCGGTGAGGTTCAACGCGTAACCCAAGCCATCGACGCGAACCGCAGCGTCGGTGATGTTGTAGACATCGGCGTCCTCGTCCGCGAGATAGGCAGCGACAGCGCAGACCGCAGTTCGGTACGCCTCGTCGCCGGGCCGTCGCCGATTCCGAGTCATGGATCGAGTATCCCAACGAGCCCCCCAACACTCACGGAACGCCCGCTTCTGCCGCTGAGGGCTCGCCATCGAAGGTGACGGCGGCGGCGTCGCCAGCATGCGGACGTGCCGAGTTGCGGACGGTCACACGGTGACGACCGGCCTCCTCGTGTCGGTTGGTCTAGATACTGCGAACGCCTACCGTGGCAGATACATGATCGATACGACGGGAGCACGGCCCATGTCACATGTACGCCGCTTCGACCACGTCGGCATCACGGTTGCAGACCTCGATGTCGTGACCGCCTTCTTCGTGGCGCTCGGCCTGGAGGTCGAGGGCAGGGCGTTCGTCGAGGGCGAGTTCTTGGAGACGGTCTGCGGCATTCCCGACTCCCGCACCGAGATCGTCATGCTGAAGTCGCCCGACGAAGGCGCCCGCCTGGAACTCGCGAGATTCGTGCGGCCCGACTCCGTGCCGGGCTCGCCGGCTGCCATGGCCAACGAGCTGGGATTACGCAACGTCTCTTTCGAGGTCAACGACTTGCAGGCCGCTGTCGATTGGGCAGCGAGCGAGGGCTACAGACTGGTCGGCGGCATCGGCGAGTACGAGGGTGCTTGGCGGATGGCCTACGTCCGGGGGCCGGAAGGAATCATCGTCTCACTGGCAGAACGCATCGGCTGAGCCCCGCAACGCCCGGATCTGCCGCCGTCCGTGCGCGTCAGCCGCGCATCGCCCTCACTGTGGGTGGTCGGCTTCGCGGCGTTCGGGCATTCTGAACTGCTGATGAGCGGATGCCCGGCGGTTTGTCCACCGCGAGACGCAGGCGAGGTCTTCCCGGCAGGGCAGCCGTGTCCGTCTGCGTAGGATCGCTTGGTGACCGAGGAGGACCGAACGCTGCCGGCCGTGGTCGAAAAAGCACACGCATCAGGATTCTTCGAGGACCACGACGGTCACGACTTCCAGCCGGACGACATGTTCATGCGGTCCGGCGAGACCAAAGACTGGTGGCGTCACTGGACCGGCGACTCGGCCGCCGACGT
The DNA here is from genome assembly GCF_040649295.1 of Micromonospora sp. NPDC048999. NCBI lineage: Bacteria > Bacillati > Actinomycetota > Actinomycetes > Micromonosporales > Micromonosporaceae > Micromonospora > Micromonospora sp. NPDC048999. The sequence goes on from NZ_JBEZFI010000009.1 coordinate 175,707, forward strand.
CCCACCGTTTCGGGTCTTCGGACGCGACGGTTCCGGCGGGTTGGCTGCCTTCTGGATCCGTGCGCCGGGAGCCGCAATCGAAAAACAACCCATCGTGTTCCTCGGTTCGGAGGGCGAACTGCAGGTCATCGCCCGAGACATGGGTGACTACCTCTGGCTGCTGGCGAACGGCGTTGGACCCTTGGAGACTGTCGACGGCCTTCACCGCGTACCCGAGCCCGTCCCGCAACTCGTCGCTATTGCTCAGCGGTACACCGGCACTGCGCCACGGACCGTCGAGGCACTGATCGCCGCCGCCGATGCCGAGCTACCCGCGTTGACAGCGCTCGTCAATTCCGCAACCAAGTAGACACGCGGGGATCCGTATGGCTGGCGCACCCTCACCGATCTGCCTCCGCCCGGCGTCCGATTCTGCCGCTCCCGGCGTCGTGGCATTTCTTTACCGCTGGTGACGCACGGTGATGTATGACTACCTCTCCTGCTTCCGCTTCCGGTGTCGTACCTGCCGATCAACTCGTTCTACGAGCCGCGGCATCCGCCTTCCTGGGCCGCCACCGCGGCCAGACGCGCGTCCATACCGGGTCCGACCTGCACGTTTTCCTCCGCTGGTGCAGCGACCACGGCCTTGACCCGCTGACTGCGGTGCGGGTGAACATCGAGCGGTACGTGCGTTGGCTGCAGGACGTACGCCGGTACCAGCCCTCGACAGTGTCCCGTCGGCTGTCGGTCGTGGTCGGCTTCTACCGGGTCTGCGTCGTCGACACCATCCTGGAGCACTCGCCAGCCGACTACGTCCGCCGACCCACCGTGCCGGCCGAGTCACCTACCCTCGGACTGGGGCACCTGCAGTTCGAAGCCCTGATCACCACCGCCCGAAAGTCTCCGAATCCGAACGACTTCGCCCTGGTCGCCCTTCTGGGCCTGCTCGGGCTGCGGATCTTCGAAGCCTGCGGATCGAATATCGCCGATCTGGGCGATGAACGCGGCCACCGGGTCCTACGCGTACGCGGCAAGGGCGGCAAGGTCGTCCTCGTCCCCCTGCCACCCGCGGTCGCCAGGGCCATCGACCGGGCCGTCGACGAGCGCACCAGCGGGCCGATCCTGCGCAACACCCACGGTCGGCGGATGGACCGGCACGCCGCCACCCGCCGACTCAAGCACCTCGCCGGCACGGCGGGGATCCGAATGCCGAGGATGCACCCCAACATGCTTCGCCACACCTTCGTGACCACCATGCTCGACGCCGGCGTCAGCCTCCGCGACGTGCAGATCGCCGCCCGCCACGCCGACCCGCGAACCACCATGCGCTACGACCGAGCACGCAAGAACCTCGACCGGCACCCCAACTACATCCTCGCCGCGTACATGGCCTCCGGGACGTAGCAAACGCTCGCGGCTTTGCCGATGATAGTGAACCCGCCGGAGGAAGGGCGCTATCACGGCGAAGCAGGCGGTCAGAAGACGTAGAAGGTGTAGCTGTAGGGACGGCCTCGGTCGTAGATGGCACGCAACCATGGCTGTCTGACCTCGGGCAGTCGGGCCAGATCGCTGAGGAAGATCTGGCCGTCCGGCTCGAACCGGGAACCCGGGAGCAGTGCCGGCAGGGCCTCCGGCGGGATCGGGACCGACCGCCCGACCGGCTTCGGGGCGCGGTAAAACGCGAGGTGCCGCCAGGCGTCCCAGGCTAGCGGGACCGGCCTCACCGGCGGGGCCACCGGCCAGAGTTCGCCGGTCTGCGGATGTTTTGGAATGAGGGCGAGGTCGCCGTCGGCGTCCGGAAGGCCGGGCCCGGCCAGAACCAGGGTGCGCTTTGGCCCCGTCCTGCCCGGGCCGGCGAGACGATCGAGAGTGGGCCGGAAGACCTCGGCGACCTGGTGATCCGGGATCACTATCGGGTCGCCGCCCGAGGCGGCCAGCAAGTGTGCCAGCGCCGAACCTGCGGCGGCTGCCCACATCGGGTGCCAGTTGCCGCCCGGTTCGGACGGCGGGATACCGGGCCGCTGGTCGATCAGGTCCGCCCAGTCGAGCATCGAGTGCGGGCCGGGGCCGTCCTCGATTACGCGGGTGGTCAGCGGGTCCAGCCAGATGGCCTGCCGCAGGCCACAGTCGTCGATCCGGATGGCCACCGGCGTGCCGCAGGTGGCGCAGACCATATTGGGCTCGCCGCCGTCGAGGCCACAGCACGCGGAGTCGCCGACCAGCGCCGGGGCGATGACGGCGCCGCGGACGTCCCCCGGGGCGAGCAGCACTTGGCCGACCGGCCCGGCGGAGATGCGGAACCTCGGCGCGTACCAGCCGAGCGCCTCGGCCTCACCGGGTTCAAGTTCGGCCCACCGGCGCCATGGCGAACCGGAGGGCAGCGGATTCACCGCGAACGTGCCGGGTTCCAGTGCCGGGGCGAGCGATCCCGGCCCGTTCCCATACTTCTGGTCCGCGTGGACGGGCAGCGCCACCCTCGACACCGGAACCGTCAGAGTGGCGTCGCAGCTCCTGCAGCCGAAAACCGTCATGTATCCCCCGCGTGTCGACTGAGGTCAATCTAGATCACCGCCGCACCCAGCCGGCTGCGCTGCGGCCCCGTGCCGCGCGGACCTCGCGCGGCATCTCCGTATCGACAGGCCATACGCTCAGCGGCGCCCGGCAACGAATTCCGGTGGAGCGTGCCTCCTGATGATCTGCCGCCGATCGGACGGTCATTGACGCCACTCGGCCATGCCGACGAGCGCGCATTCGTCAAGGTGCGCGGCCGGTGCCTTGTGGTCGTCAGGCACCATGGCGCGAATGGTGACGAGCATGCCGATGTTCTGGGTTGGTGGCACACCGGGTTCCGGTAAGTCGACGACAGTCCGCCGGCTCGCCCACGAGCTTGACCTCGCGCTGCACCCGGTGGACGCCTACACCTACGACCACCTGGAGCGCCTCGGCGCCCTCGGGCCCCCACTCGATGATGTGCTCGCCTTGGGCGCGGCGGCTGCGGCCGACGACTTCGACCGCACGTCCGCACTCAGGCTGCCCACCGTGATGGACGACGTTCGAGCCGCTCAGGTTGCGGGGGTGCCGACGCTCGTGGAGGGGCCCCAACTGCACCCGCGAGCGGCGGCGACGTGGTCACCCGTCGGCGCGATCTGGCTTATCACCACCGCCGAGCGCTCGCGCACTGCTCGACGGCAACGGCTCGTGGAAGGAGACGACGCAGCCCGCCTTCGGGTAGAAGCCCTGGTCGAACGTGACCAGCTGATCAGCGCACGGCTTCAATCAGCGGCTTCGGATGCGGGCCGCGCCGTCGTCGAGGTCCCGACCAACGTCGATTGGGATGATGTCGTGGCGTCGGTGCGTGAGGCCATCAACACCGCCACAGCGCCATTCGCGCGGCTTCGGTCCGGGCGGGAACTGGCGTCGCGACGACGCCATGAGAACGACGTCGTCCATCGTCAGATCGTGGCCCACGAGCGGCATATCGGCGCGACCCTTCCGGCGTTTCCCTACTCATGTGAGTGCGGGCGCAGCGGCTGCACCGACACGGCCCCGGCCACGTCCGCCGAGTATCACACGCGCGGCTAGCCACCTCTACGCTCGACGCCCAGGCGGCAGGGACCCCCGAAGCCGTTAGCGCCCGCATGCCGCGACTGGGGCGCGTCGGCCTGCCGAGCGGCCGTCGTACTACCGCTCGGGCGCTTTGTCGGTGATGACGTCCGGGCTGGCGTTGAGGCCGACGGCGATCTGATCCGGCAGCGGGTAGACATCCTCGACAGGCAGTTGAGCTGCTGCCGCCTGTTCGTCGCCGCTACGCAGAAGGTCCCGGACCCGGTGCACGGTGGGGGTGATATCCGTGACGGCAACCACCCAATCGTCGACGTAACGGTCGACAGCCTCGCCAGACAACCCAACCTGCAGCGACCGGTCCGGCAACGCCTTCAACTGCAGTGACCGTTCAGGATCCCACTGCACCCGGACGGGACTGGTCTTCAGCCGCCGCGACCAGCCCGCCTTGTCGCCGTGCAAGTCTCGGTCGTAATGGCTCAGGCAGGCTCGCGCCAGCGCCCACTCAAATCCCTCCCGCGTGATGTCGATGGACAACACGCGCTCTTGCCCTGGCTTCGCGGCCCAGCCGCAGCGGTACATCATCCACAGGAAAGACGGCGTCAGCTTCTCGGCCCTGAAGGGCCGAGCTTGCAGATCGCGCCCGATGCTGGCTGCATCGGTCACGCCGCGTTTGGCAGGCTGACTGCTGCCCAGTCCGCGACACCGCGTGTGGCGATGTTACGGGCTGCGTTCACGTCGGCGTGCTCAGCGAAGCTGCACGACGTGCACCGGAAGGTGGACTGGTTAGGCCGGTTGGCCTTGGCGACATGCCCGCAGGCCGAGCATGCCTGCGAGGTGTACGCCGGATCCACGTAGACGACCGCCACCCCGGACCGTGTCGCCTTGTAGGCGACGAACGCGCCGAGTTGGTGGAACGCCCACGAGTGCAGCGTGACTCGCTGGGGCTTACGGAGCCGTACCCGGTCGCGGATACCCGTGAGGTTTTCCAGGGCGACACCACGACCGGTGCGTTCAGCCTCAATCACGATCTGCTTGGCGATGCGATGGTTCGTGTCCGCCGCGAACCGGGCTTCCTTACGCCGGCGGACCTTCAACAGCCGCTTTGCGGACTTGGTGCCGATCCGCTGAAGTTTGGCCCGCAGCCGCTGGTTACGGTGCCTGACCCGGTTCAAGCCTCTGCCGGAGTGGCGGGTGCCGTCGTTGGTGGTGGCGATGTTCGCGATACCCAGGTCCACGCCGAGGAATCCGTCAGGCTCTTTCACCTCGACATCACCGATATCGCAGGTGGCGTACAGGTACCACTCACCGTCCCGGCACACCAGGTCGGACTCACCCCGCCGATGGGCAGACAGCATCGCGTACTGCGCGTCCGAACACCGGAACGGAATGCGCCCCGACCGTCCCCGCACTGTCCAGATCGACACGGTGCGGTCCGGGATCTGCCAGGACAGGCACCGGTCGTCGAACGGCTGCGCCGCGTCCCGGCGGAAGCCGACCGGCTTCCCCTCAGCCTTGCGGCGGCGTTCCGACCCGGGCTTGCCGAGGTTACCGGCGCGAATGTTCGCTTTCACGGTGGCGTACGAGCCGGCAACCTTCCGGGCGACGTGGATCGCCGGCTGCGCCGACAACCCCATGCCCTTCAACCGCCCGTAGGTGAGCCGCTGCAACGCCTGCTTGCCGAACACCCGGAACCGGTACGCCTCACCGGAAACCACGTTCGCGGCCTCGTTGCACAGGTGCAGCGTGTCCCGCAGCGCCGCCTCCTGGCTGGCGTCAGGGAACAACCGCACCTGCACCACGATCTTCACGGTCCACAGTTTACCATCCGGTCTATGTCACCACGATGGGCACCAGACACGAACGTTCGCCGAGGGCGCAGCGTCGTCTTCAACCTGCATGTTCATCTGGTCTTCGTCACCAAATATCGGCGGGACGTACTCAACGACGCGATGCTCACCCGATGCGAGCAGGTCATGGCCGACGTGTGCGCCGGCATGGGAGCCGAACTGGCCGAGTTCAACGGCGAAGACGACCACGTGCACCTACTCGTGCGCTACCCGCCCAAGTTGGCGATCTCCACGCTGGTCAACTCCCTCAAAGGCGTGTCCGCCCACTACCTACGCAAAGAGTTCACAGGCCGGATCAACCGACACATCATGCATGGGCACCTATGGTCGCCGTCGTACTTCGCCGCGTCCTGCGGTGGCGCACCACTGGAAATCGTCAAGCAGTACATCGCCAACCAGAAGCATCCGGATCCGTGACGCGATTCCTCCCGGCCCTGAACGACTCCGTTGGGAAATGCCTGGAGTGGGGTGTAAGGCCGTTTTCAGGTGGCGAGTTCGAGTCGGGCAAGGTGGCTGGTTCTGGTCCGGCCGAATG